>JBFESJ010000062.1:0-16222 GCA_041548585.1 Desulfobacterales bacterium
AGTTTCAAATCCAGAGAGCGTTATAACTTACTAAAAAAACAAAAAGGAACAAAAAAGGATGTCGAAAATCTCAAGAAACTGGCTAAAAACCAAGAAAAACGATTAAACTTTTTCTATAAAAAATTTGAAAAGACAGGCCTTACCAAACGAATCTCTGCTTTTTATGAAATGAAGTCCGTCTATCTTGAGTATTGTCCGCCATTGGTACCTCATCAGGTTTTACAGTTTCTCATTCAACCCAAACAAAGGAAGGATATCGCAAACCAACTTTATCGTGTAAAAGGGTTTTATGGCAAATCTTTCTCCCTTGTACCCCTGAAAAAAAAGGTGGCGGATCTGAAAAAAATTACAGCTCAAAAGAAAAAAAAGTATTTAATACAATTTCTAAATGACTTTGCCCGTTATCACAGAGATTTTCAAAATTTTTTAATGCTAAAAGAAGCCATGGACGGCGTTAGTCTGGTATCGGAAAAAAAGATCATCGACCTGTCTCGTGAAAATCATATTCTGAATGAATTCATGCTACCTGACGAACAGAAACCTGAGGAAAAACCGATCATCAATCACGTGGTCATCAAGGCGGACATGCGTGATTCCACACATATCACCCTTAAAATGAAAGAAAAAGGATTAAACCCGGCATCGTTTTTTAATCTCAATTTTTTTGCCCCCATAACCGGCATTTTATTCGATTATTCAGCCGAAAAAGTATTTCTCGAAGGTGATGCAATTATCCTGGCAATATCTGAGCATGAAGATACACCCCAAGAGTGGTATTGCGTTGCACGGGCCTGTGGTCTTGCAAGGAACATACTTCTTATCGTACAAAAATATAACTCACACATCAGAAAACATAAACTGCCGAAACTTGAACTGGGCATCGGCATAAGTTATAATAATAGCCCTCCTACCTTTCTCTTTGATGAAAGTAACCGTATCATGATCTCACCAGCCATTAATGCAGCGGATCGGATGTCCAGATGTACAAAATCATTGTCTCAAGAAATCTTAAACCCAAAAAATCCTTTTAATCTTTATGTATTTCAGAAAGCATCAGAAAACAATGCCGATGCGCTGTCGAATGATTTATTTTTTCGCTATAATGTAAACGGTATTGAATTGAATGCGGATGGTTTTAACAAATTATCACAAGAAATCGATCTGGAATCATTAGAGTGTAATATCAAGGAGCTACAAGAGGGAAAGATTAAAGTTCATACAGGGAAATTTCCAACAGTCACCGGCAAATATCAGAGATTAATTATACGAGAAGATCGAATCCCTGTTATTGGCCTTAATGATTTTAGCATTATTCGGAAAACAGATCAAAAATACTATGAAGTCTGTACCCACCCGCTGCTCTATGAATACATAGAAAACTTATAACCTCAAGTTTCTCACCCTCCTTGGAAAACAATATCGCGTTAGCAGTGAAGGACCATCGCCATGTGTTTTCTTAAAAGGCGATATGTGGGTCGGCAGCACGATTTTTCACAGTGACCCGATATTTAGGATTGATTGCACCGTTTCTTGAGCAATCCCAATTCGATCACAAATCCTAAAATATTGGGTCACGTTGCGATGTAAAAGTTCATATCGACTTTTAAGAAAATATATGGCGATGGGCCGGCTTCATCGAAATTCACCCTATCGTTGTATAAAAAATATGCCAAAATATTTATTATATTAGAACATTTCTATATGTTACGCATATCACACAAAAGATTTTGGAATAAACCCAGCGTGAATTCCAGAAAAAAACGTTTCGTATGGCATATTTTTAACCCTTCGGGAAAGCCCATGATACCGTAACTCCTTCGTTGCCAAGGGTTCGCGGTAGTTTACTACGGCGTCACCCTTGGACGCCTTGGACTTACGGCATCCTGAGCTTTTGCAACGTTAGGGTTCACTTGAATAATACCTATCCAAGAAACATCAGATCTACACCAGTTTTCCCACCTTTTTTTCAACCGCATCCAGAATCTTACCGTTTCGCATCAGCCCTTTGACTGTATAGATATCCTCATGCAAGATACGGTCGCCGTCAAGATGGGGAACGACATCCCTGATGGCGGTATACGCTGCCAAGGTCCCTTCACCCGGTTTCATATTGGTGAAAAGATCCAGTGCCTGAGCGCCGCACAGAAGTTCAATGGCAATGACGTTCTCCGCATTTTTTATGACTTCTCTGCATTTCCGTGCGGAAATAGTTCCCATGGACACATGATCTTCTTTGTTGGCGGATGTTGGAATAGAATCCACACACGCAGGATGAGAAAGAACCTTGTTTTCTGAAACAAGGGCTGCTGCGGTATACTGGGCAATCATAAATCCTGAATTCAGACCGCCGTCAGCAACAAGAAATGCAGGGAGACCGCTTAACTTTGGGTTGACCAGTCGTTCGATACGGCGTTCGGAAATATTCGCAAATTCCGAAACAGCCATGCATAGAAAATCCATTGCAAGGGCGATTGGCTGACCATGAAAATTTCCCCCCAGCAGGAATTCCTGTGATTCCGGGAAAATGAGGGGGTTGTTTGTGGAAGCGTTCATCTCCGTTTCCAGAACTTTTTTCGCATAAAAAACGGCGTCCTTGCTGGCGCCATGAACCTGGGGCGAACACCTTAACGTATAAGCGTCCTGGATACGGTGGCAGTCCTTATGAGAGGTCACAATTTCACTGTTTTGGGTGATCCGATACATATTATCAGCAACCGCAGCCTGTCCGGGATGGGGTCGAACCTGATGAATTCTCGGATCGAATTCCATCCGGCTTCCCATCAGGACTTCGAGACTAGCGGCTGCAGCAACATCCGTCAATTTGGCAAGATTTAAAGCATCATAAACCGCAAGTCCACCGACAGCTGTCATGACCTGGGTGCCGTTTATCAGCGCAAGGCCCTCAGCCGCTTCCAGCCTGAGCGGTGTTATGCCGCAATGGTTTAATGCCTCTAATCCGGACAGTTGCGCTTCTTTGTAAAAGGCTTTTCCGTGACCGATCAGAACCAAGGAAAGATGGGCCAGGGGAGTCAGATCGCCACTGGCACCAACAGAACCTTTTTCCGGAACAACAGGGTAAACGCATTTATTAAGAATTGTGATAAGATGTTGGACCGTTTCCAGGCGGATCCCCGAATGACCCATTGCAAAATCTTTGATACGAAGCGCCATGGCAGCCCGAACGGTTTCTTCATCGAATATATCGCCTGTTCCTGTTGAATGGCTCATGAGAATATTCTGTTGAAGCTGCCGCGTGTCTTTTCTCGATATGGCGACATCGCTTAGTGCCCCAAAACCGGTTGTAATACCATAAACGGATTTTTCTTCTGTCACCCACTGTTCGATCAATTTTCGGGCTTCATTTATCCGGTGTTCAGATCCTTTGGTTAATTGAACTTTGGCGCCGTGTCTTGAAATATCGACTAGGTCTTCAAGGGTCATTTCTCCCATTCCAACAGTGATTGGTTTCATAACGGACAATCCTTTTCTGGGGTTAGTGACTGCATTCAAACGACAAAGGACACGTTGAACCGGTGGTTGACGTTTTTAAAAAATTTCTTATTGAATACATCTTCTCAACAATAATATAATTAAACATAAAAAACAATCGTGGAGAACAAACTGAAATGAATAATAATACGGACATTTGCAATGCCGTAACGATGTTTCTGTAAGGGGGATAAAATCATGTCGGGTATGAAAAAAATTCTCGAATGTGTGCCGAATTTCAGTGAAGGAAGAGACTTGGAGAAAATCGATAAAATCGTTAACGCCTTCCGAGGAAAAGACGGCGTTAAGCTTTTGGACTATCAAACGGATGAAGATCATAACCGTCTCGTTGTAACGGTTGTGGGGGATCCAGATGCCTTGAAAACAGCCTTATTCGAAGCATTCCGTATCGCCATCGATGTCATCGATATGAGACGTCACAAAGGGCAGCACCCCAGAATGGGAGCTGTGGATGTTGTGCCATTTATCCCGATAAAAAATGTTTCCATGACAGACGCAATCGATATTTCAACACAGGTGGCCAAACACGTAGCTGAAGCATTCAATTTGCCTGTATTTTTATATGAAGCATCGGCGACCCGGCCTGAAAGATGTAACCTTGCCAACATTAGAAAAGGCCAGTTTGAAATGATGGCAGATAAAATTAAGCAGCCGGAATGGAAGCCCGATTTCGGACCCAAAGAAATTCATCCAACTGCCGGTGTAACGGCGCTGGGCGCCAGAATGCCTTTGGTTGCCTTTAATGTGAATTTGGATACGGACAACCTTACCATTGCAAACGATATTGCGACAAAGGTCCGGCATGTCAATGGCGGATTACGATATTGCAAAGGTATTGGCGTAGAATTAAAAGAAAAAGGATTGGTTCAGGTTTCCATGAACATGACGGATTATACGAAAACAGCCCTGTACAGATCGTTTGAGTTGATTAAAATGGAAGCCAGGAAATATGGTGTAAATGTTGTTGGCAGTGAGATCATCGGCCTCGTTCCCATGGCGGCATTAATAGATACTGCGGCATACTACATGGGCATCGAAAATTTTTCCTTGGATCAGGTGCTTGAAACCAGACTATAGGAATCATGCCCTTATAAAATATTCTTTTTCGCCCGATTTTCTTGCCAGACACATCCAGCCTGGAGCGAGCCTTAGATTTATTAAAAAACGTTTCAGAGCCAGCGAAAAGTGATTTGGGCAACAACCCGTTGAGTAAAAATATCCAAGGAGAAAAACTTATGCGCGGAAATTTAATCATTAGGAACGCCGCCCAGCTGGTTACCTGCAGCGGCTTTAAAGCAAAACAAGGCAAAGAAATGTCTAACCTGCATGTTATCGATGACGGTACCCTGGTTATTGAAGACGGTACGATTCGGTCGGTGGGAAAAACAGATGATGTTTTGGCCGCCTTAGATGAAAAAAATATTAAAATGAGTGAATTTCACGTTATCGATGCAACGGGAAAGGCTGTATTGCCCGGGTTTGTTGATTCCCATACGCACCTTGTTTTCGAAGGATATCGGGCTGAGGAATTTTCATGGAGACTTCGCGGTGACAGTTACATGGATATATTGAAAAGAGGGGGAGGGATTTTTAACACGGTCAAGGCAACCCGAGCCGCCGAAAAGGAAACATTGATCAAAACAGGTATACATCGGCTGAATTCCATGTTGTCATTGGGTGCAACAACGGTTGAAGGGAAAAGCGGATACGGTTTAGACCGGAACACGGAAATAAAGCAACTGGAAGTCATGGCAGAATTAGACCGACGCCATTCGGTAGACGTTGTCAGCACCTTTTTGGGCGCTCACGCGTTACCAGAGGAATATAAAGGAAGAGCAGATGCATATATCGATTATATCATCGATACGGTATTGCCTGAAGTCATCCATCGAAACCTTGCAGAATTCTGTGATGTGTTTTGTGAAAAGAATGTATTTTCTGTACATCAGTCAAGGCGGTTGTTGCTCAAAGCCAAAGAGAAAGGGCTTAAAATAAAAATTCATGCAGACGAAATCGAGCAGCTTGGTGGAACTGAACTGGCTGCAGAGATCGGGGCTGTTTCGGCAGATCATTTGCTTCAGGCTTCGGATAAGGGTATACATTCTATCGCCGAAGCGGGTGTTGTCGCAACGTTACTGCCGGGAACAGCGTTTTGCCTAAAAGAGCCTTATGCCAGAGGACGATATATGATTGATAACAATTGTGCCGTGGCTCTTGCCACAGATTTAAATCCGGGAAGCTGTTATTCAGAATCGATCCCCTTAATGTTTGCTCTGGCCACACTTTATATGAACATCTCCATTGAAGAAGCAATTACCGCCCTCACCATCAACGGTGCAGCAGCGCTTGGACGAGCGGATACCATCGGAAGTTTAGACACCGGAAAGAACGGTGACGTCATAATACTTAAATATCCTTCATATCATTTCATCCCTTATCATGTGGGAATAAGCACTGTGGAAAAAGTCATAAAGAAAGGACGCTTGGTGTTTGACGGGCTTTTACCCAAACAAGATTCTCTTTGAGCGCTCATCGAAACGTTTTTAATGAAACTTCATATATAACTCAGGGATCGATTCCCTCCACCTGTTCATATAAAACCCAAAAGAATTTTAGATCACTTCACCCTTTCAATCCTTTGGCCGAATGGAAAAACCCGACCGTATGTCACGACCTGAAACAAGAACCGCTTCGGCGGTGTCAGGATAGACTGCGGTGATTTTGATCTCGCCGACCTTGAGGCCTGGTATAAAAAACCGGTGGCCCTCCACTCCTTCGAATATACCGCTGCTATCAAAAACTTCAAACAAATCTCCCGTCTTAAGACCAATTTTTCCCCCTGAATTTATCATAATCCGATCTGCGTCGATTGAAGTGATGAATCCTGTCCAGGGTTGCAACACTACAGCATTACAGATTTTTTCACCCATATGATCTGCAATGATCTTAAACGCCTCATCTAACACCAACATTTTTATTTCACTATCCACATGGATTGATTCCAAGTCCCATTCATCAATTTCAATTTCGTGCACAAAACTTTCGTCAAGTAGTTTTGCGCCGGTTTCGGTATCGTATACCTGAACTGTAATTTGTACTTGGACATAGTAATGGGTATCTTTTAACCACCAAATGCCTTGTTTCTTATTATTTGGTGTGATATTTATTAAGGCACCGGTTACAATGGAATTCAGGCCGAGCCGCCTCCCGGTCTTGGCCAGATCAAAGTTGTCGATCCATCCGAATGCTTTCCTGGGAACCCTTGACAAATCATCAGGATAGCCGGGATCGCCCGGTTTTTCCAGAAGAATGTCCGGGCATGAAGATGTTATGGTTCCTGTCAGATCTTCTATAAATTTTCCCTCCAACCCCTTATCGGCAAAGGTAGTTTTGTTTTCAAAAAACGCAATTCCAATCCTTTTTTTCAAATCACTTTCTGGGGCTCTAAAGTCTCTCACCATTTTCTTGGTGGATTTCTCAATTGAAGTATAGGTCGAACACCCTGTAATCGAAACTAAAAAAAGCAGCAAAAATAAAAGACCGTCAATCAAATGATTTTTTACAACAAAAGATTTAAGATTTTGAAACATCATTTTTCCCCTCAAACACAGCTGTAACCTTGGTCGTAATTCCCCCTCTTGCCGTAAAATCTCCTGTAATCTCCATATATTTAGGCTCCAATACGGCAACCAGGTCTTCAAGAATCCGGTTAACCACATGCTCATAGAAGATACCTACGTTTCTGTATTGCAACAAATAAAATTTTAACGATTTCAATTCAACTATTTTTTTATACGGCCGGTATGTTATCGTTATACACCCTAAATCCGGTAATCCGGTCATGGGGCATACAGAGGTATATTCAGGTTGTCTGATGACAATATCAATGTCTCTTCGGTTTTGATATTGATATTCAATTGGAACAATTACATCGGTCTTAACAATATCCGGACTTTCAATATTGTATTTTATTTTATTTTTTAAGGATGACGACATTTTTTCAGTGCTCCATGATATTTGAATTTAAAACATAAGTTTGATGTGATGAAAAATCGTATTTTCTTAAATGAGAAAATATCTTTAACGGGAAGGGTCTGATATGATATAGTTTTTTTTTTAGCGTTTTTCAACATAATGTTTTGTTTCATAATCTTAAAAAATAGGGGGCGCAACCGCTGACCCATCACTTCAGAGGCGGATAAATCAGAATATTTTTTGAGAATTGCTATAATAGTGAAGAAAACGTTTTCTGTCAAACAGACCGCCTGTTTTTTTATGTCGGCTACAATGCACCCCATGTGGATCTTGACATGGAATTTTTATTCTGATAACAAATTAATATTATTATAAATAAACTAATAAAGGTGCTGCAAATGAGCTCTATTGATGAACTGATTCTCAGATCAACCAAAGAAATCGTCGTTAAATTTATTGAAACTGGTAGGGTGGGACCGGCCGGCTTTCAAGAAACATTTAAGACTGTTTACAAAACTGTGGAAGAAACGGTGAAAGGTTTGGAAGAAACTTCTGAACAATTGGAAGAGTGAATGTTGGCGATTTCTTAAGGTCAGGCAAATTCTCCATGAGGAATTCGGGCGAACCCGGATTTCTCACCGGTTTGATTTTCTCATTTGCAAGGCATAAGGGATGCAGCTGTAGTTATCTACCGCAAATCCCTTATAACGCAGAAAATGAGTGAACCAGGCCGGCCAGAAGGTGAAGAATTTGTTTGAGAAGATTACAATTACATCCTGTTTGTTTTGATTGTAGGGTTTTTAGCGTTTAATATGCTTTAAAATAGTGTCTCATATATTATTTTTGGCAAGGTCAGGCAAATTCTTCATGAGGAATTCGGGTTAATGGGCCTCAGCCCAGTTTTTACCCGATGCCACGTTGACCTTCAAAGGCACCTTAAGACTCCAGATTCCTTCCATGATTTCTTTCACAAGGCTTTTGACGGATTCAAATTCTTCAGGCGGTACTTCGAAAACGATTTCATCGTGTACCGAAAGAAGCATTACGCTGTTTAAGCCGCTTTCTCTGAATGCGGCATCCACATGGATCATGGCAAGCTTAATAAGATCAGCGGCAGTCCCCTGGATGGGTGTGTTGATGGCTGTCCGTTCTGCAAACTCACGTACAATTCTGTTGGGGCTGTTGATATCCGGCAGAAGTCTGATGCGACCTAAAAGGGTACTTGTCTTTTTGGTCTTTCTGGCATCACTGATGGTCCGATCGATAAACCTTTTGACACCTTTATATCTGGTAAAATAATTGTCAATATAGGTTTTGGCCATTTTTTGGCTGATACCCAGTTCTTTGGAAAGCCCATAAGGACTCATGCCGTAAACAATACCAAAGTTAATTACCTTGGCCTGTCGTCTCAGTTCGGAAGTAATAAATGAGGGAAAAACTTGAAAAACTTCCGTCGCGGTGCGGGTATGAATATCCTCATCATTTTTAAATGCCTCGATTAGAATGTCATCATCGGCATAATGGGCCAGGATACGGAGTTCTATCTGAGAGTAATCGGCTGAAATTAGTGTCCATCCTTCTCTTGGAACAAATGTTTTGCGAATTTCGATCCCCTCATCCGTCCTGATGGGTATGTTCTGGAGATTCGGATTAGAGCTACTGAGTCTTCCTGTAGCGGTTACCGTTTGATTGTAAGACGTATGAATCCTTCCGGTTTTCGGATGAACAAGATCAAGCAAAGCGTCCGTATAGGTTGATTTCAACTTGGCAAGGGTTCTGTGTCTTAAAATAAGCTCAGGAAGTTCATGTTTGTCTGCAAGGGCTGTCAATACGTTAACATCTGTTGAATATCCTGTTTTTTTTCTGGTCTTTTTTTGAACCGGCAATTTGAGTTTTTCAAAAAGTATCTTTCCGAGCTGCTGGGACGATTTAATATTAAATTCTTCTCCTGCAATTGAATATATCATACTTTCAACCTGCTCAAGCTGGTGCTCAAACGATTTAGAAAGATCCAGAAGCTTTTCTCGATCAACACAAATCCCTGTCATTTCCATACGCATCAAAACAGGAACTAGAGGCAACTCGACGTTATTGTACAGTTCCATCAGGCCGGCTTTTTCTAATATTGGCATTAAAACATCGTAAGCCATCAGCGTAATATCTGCATCTTCACAGGAATACGGAACCGCCCTTCCCAAGGGAATTTTGGAAAAACTGATATCTTTTTTCTCTTTGCCTAAAATCTCCTTGTACGTAATCGTTTTGTGGTCCAGAAAATCGAGAGCGATCTGTTCCAGGTTGTGGGCACGCTTTGAAGGGTTAATCAGATAGGATGCCACCATGGTGTCGAAGATAACACCGTCCAGGTTTATCCCATGACGTTTAAGGACCATCCAGTCGTATTTTATGTTCTGGCCAATTTTTTTTACGTCCGGATTTTCAAGCACAGGTTTCAATAGATTTAATACGTTTTTAAGCTCAAGCTGTACAGGGGCCTCAGGATAATCATGGGCACACGGGATGTAAAATGCTTCGTCACGCTTCATTGAAAACGACAACCCCACGAGTTCCGCTTTCATGGGATCTTTTGAGGTGGTTTCAGTATCGACAGCAAATACTCCGGCTGTGCCAAGTCTCGCAATCAGCTCAGAAAAGGCCGCCATATCAAATATCGGGCGGTAATTTTTATTTGAAAGATCGGACCGTTTGGGAAAAGCCTGCTGCAATTGTCTGAATTCCAGGTTTTTAAAAAGTCCGGACAGTCTGGCAGTATCCGGTTCCTTGAACCTAAATTCTTCCGTATTAAATGAAAGCGGCACATTTATGTCGATTTTAACCAGTTTTTTGCTCAAAAAGGCCTGTTCTTTGTGTTGAATAAGGTTTTCACGTTGTTTTTTCTTTGTAATCGTATGAACATGTTCATAAAGACGTTCAATGGATCCAAAGGTTTTAATCAAAGACAGGGCTGTTTTGGGGCCGATACCGGGAACACCGGGTATATTGTCTGATGCATCACCTGAAAGTGCCATCACATCGATCATCTGGTAGGGTTCTACACCAAAAACATCTCTAACGGTTCTCATATCTGTGGTTTTTTCTTTCATGGGATCCCAGATGATGGCCTTGTCCGTGACAAGCTGAACGAAATCTTTATCCCCGGTAACCATTACAACGGAGAACCCGGCTTTTTCAGCCCGGTATCGGAAAGTGCCGATAAGATCATCTGCCTCAAACCCCTGCATTTCAACCACCGGTATGTTGAACCCGTGGGTAATTTCCTTTATGTAAGGAATCTGTATGGACAAATCCTCAGGCATCGGCGGACGATTGGACTTGTAATCCTGGTATATTTCATGCCTAAAGGTCGGCCCCTTGGCATCAAAAAACATGACCACATATTCCGGGGATCGATCCTCAATGAGTTTGATTAGCATTCGGGTAAACCCGAAGGTCGCATTGGTGGGAAGCCCTTTTGAGTTGGCCAGATGCCGTATGGCATGATAGGCACGATAAATATATGCACTGCCGTCAATCAGATATAATGTTTTGTTATTTTTCATGTGGATTCAGATTGTGGATTGTATCAATCCTTTGTTCCTCTCCAGATTGATACCGGTTGACATGGATACGCTGTTGCATTAATTTTCAAACATAAAATATTGTTATGGGTTCTGTTCCTATCATTAATTCAGTAAGACAGCAAGACCACTTAAAGGATCATCGCATGAAATCAGGCAAAATAATTACCGAAGACGCCGAAATCAGAGATATACTTGAAGACGCCGGGACCATTGCAATTCTCGGCCTGAGCCCCAAACCCGAAAGAGACTCCAATAGGGTTGCCAGATATCTCAAAGATCAAGGATACAGGATAATCCCGGTCAGGCCCGGCCAGAAAGAGATCCTGGGAGAAAGAGCACATACCACCCTTGATGATATCAAAGAAAAAGTGGATATTGTGGATGTATTCAGAAATCCCTCACAGATTGTACCGCATGCGCACGAGGCAATACGAATGCTACCCAACGTCTTCTGGATGCAGCTTGGTATCGAAAATCATGAAGCTGCAGCGCTTTTAACAGATGCAGGCATCGATGTCGTCATGAACAAATGCATAAAGATTGAACATGACAGACTCTGTAAAAAAAATATCGTATAGGGAAAAACGTCGAAGAGCCCGGCAAATCGACTGTCATTGTTGTAGAAAATACGCACCGTTTTGCTGGAGATGCCGTTGTGGATTTGCTATTTGTCAGGAATGCATGATGGAAAATTTCTGGGGAATGTCGTGCAACGGAATAACCTGGGAGTGTCCGGACTGCGCCGCAAATAACGGGTTCGGAAATCAATAACTCCCCTTGGACATATTAGAAGCCATTTCAAAACCTTCCGGTGAGTAATTTTTGAGCCTTTTGCCGAAAAGCGTTCCGCTTCGCGAAGCGCTTTGCAAAAGGCTCAAACCGAGGAACGGGAGGTTTTGAAACAGCTTCAAATCATTCCTCGTTCCACTCCCGTTTGAGTAATACCATAAGGTCTTCTCCCGGTCGATAAAGGTAAAGCCTTGAAAATCCAATTTTATTTCTGCCATCATTTATCCTGACTTCACTCACCGCTACAATGCGCTTTTTAAAACCGATTACAGTAATATACCGAAACTCTGGATTCAAAGACCGATAACGTTCAGGAAGCATGGCCTGCTTGAGCAAAATCATGAGTTCAGATAGTTCCTTTTTAGTCGGTTTAAACCCATAAGAAAGATGTTCCGCTATGATGACAGGCGTTTTTTTTAACTGTGTCCGTTGATCGAGATCAGCTAAATCATGCGTTTTTAAAACCACACACCCGTTGGTTGAAAAAGGCTTTATGGGCTGGTCGGATCCATGGATAAATATTCCGTTGCCACAATTACCTTCAAGGCTGTCAAAGATATCGGGATAACTCAACCCAAAGGCTCGGTCGCCGAACAGGGTGACTTTAGAATCCCGGTAAAACTTGACATTGAAGTAGATCCCTTCTGGGGTTTTCTTGTCATTCTCTTCCTGTTTTTTCCCATACGCTTCACCGGTGCTGCAATCATAGCTTTTTACCAAATGGTAACGACCGTCATAACAATACAAATGGAGCTTCTGGAGCGCTTTCTCAACCAGGATCAGGTGAACAGGCTTTCCGTTTCCTTTGTGGAAAAGGATCGGACCGTCCCATGGCCCGTCGTCAACATCGTCCCGAGTCTTGTCCACGACGGGAATCGTTTGGAAAGGTTTTTTTGAATATGCCTCGTTTGTTAACCCGTCATAGCAAACGGTAAAAACAAGGAAAGCAAAAAATAAGGCCGTTTTAATGAAGATGAAACCGGCGGATTTCTGTGTTTTTTTATAATAATCGTCTCTAAATTTCATTGAAAAATATAAAATTTGTTAGAAGCTGTTTCAAAACCTCCCGTTCGTCGGTTTGGGCATTTTGCAAAGCGCTCAGCTCGTTTCTTAAAACCGGTTTTGAAATGACTTCTACTCTATCTTTATCTCGAACATTTCTCCAATTTCTTTTAAACTGTTGATATGAAAATCGGCAGAAAGAGATCTGTTTTGATATGCGACAAATGGCACACCCGCCGCTTTTGACGCAATTTCGTCGAGTTCCGAATCTCCGATATATAAGGCATTGTACGCCGCTACCTCAAAATGCTCCAGAATCTTGATCAGTGGATCCGGATAAGGTTTGGGACGATCTACGTCCATGGAACTGACAACAAGGTCAAAATATCCTTCCAGACCGTGTTCGCTGAGAACCCGGTCCATCGTGTTGGATCGGTTTGTGGCAACGGCGGTTTTGTATCCGGGTCTGAGTTTTTTCAGTAAAGGCTTTAGATAGGGTTCCAAAACCATATCTTTTAAAAACGGGATATAGCTCATACTTTTTCGATAGCTCTGGGCTGCCCTGAAGCTTTCCGGATCATTAAACAGGTGGGCAATCGCCTGATCTGCAGTATGGCTGTGACAGTACGAAAATTGATCGGGGGTCAAAGTCGGCCGGCCGAAATGCTTCAGTATTTCGTTATAGTACGCCATATTTGCTTTCGTTGTATCAAACATGACACCGTCACAGTCAAAAGCGACAACTTTGATATTTTTCATCTCTATTGTTTTTCGTTTTCCGTCCTGTTTAAAATGTTTCCGAGCACATTGATTTTAATCTCGGGCCGTATCTTGCTGTCTGTTTTCAATTTTATGGTGCTAAAATAACGCCCTTTATCTTTTTTCAGGTTTTCAACAGTTAGGACATATTCCATCTTTTTTGAGCGTTTCGCTTTTTCCAGCTTGAAACGAATGTTTTTTGTATTGCTTGCCTTAACGTCTTCGATTTTGAATGGATACTTATCTTCCGGTATAATCTTCACCACTGCTTTTATCTGATTACCTGCAAAACCGCGCAAAACAACTCTCTTCGGGACAATGGTAACAAAATTTTGAACATTGCCCACAATTGTCAGGTAAAACACCGGGGAATTGGGGTTGTTGGTCTTGACCATTATTTTTTTGGAAAGTGTTTCTCCCCCATGTCCCGCTGTATCGACTTTAATAACAATTTTTCCCTCACCGCCGGGAGGGATTTGTCTCGGATACGAGACAGCAGTACACCCTCAGCCGGTTCTGACTTTTTCAATCTTCAGCGGGGCGTCTCCTTTGTTTTGCATGACAAAATCATGTGTTACTTCAGTGCCATCTAAAACCGGAGGAAATGTGTACCGGCTATCCGGTACGAAGGCTGAAGGTGACGGATGTGTTTGCTTCGAGGCTCCGAAGGCGTCGGTTTCAAAAGAAACAGCACAAAATACCATAAAAAAAATAGCAAAGATTTTAAGTTTCATGTGTAAATTTCCTTCAAAAATTTAAACACTTAATGTGAATTTTAAAATACGTTCTATGGCATCAGCCTCTACCCAACTGCCAAGCCACAAAAAGCTTTTTTAGTGTCCATCCATAACTTAGGATTTTTGTTCAAAATCAAGGCATGCGAAAAAAATAACCACAGACATATAGTTGATATTCCGAGGATTATTTTTTGAGCATAACGCAGAGACTTGTCCGCCTCCGGCGGGTTGTGCAAAAAGACCATTTATGGATGGACACTATTTAAGTTGCATCCATCGTAATGTCAAGGCGCATCTTTTTTACATCATAAAAATTGGGTCCACATCCAGTACGATCTTGACATCGCGTCGGTTGATTTTTGCCAGGTTTTCAAGCCATAAATCGTGAAGAAATCGGTGGAGCGGTTTAACTTCCAACCCTTTTAAAAGGATCTGCCACCTGTATTGCTTTGCAATCTTAAAAAGCGGGGCTTCAATGGGCCCCAATATTTCCACAGACCTTGATAACGATCTGTTCTTTCTTTTTATTTCATTACAGAGATCCCCTACGGCCTGAGCATGCTGCCGGGTTTTTTCTTTGTTTTTTCCAGATATTTTAACCTGAACGACCCTTGAAAAAGGCGGGTAGTCAAGACTCTTTCGAAACCCGACCTCAGCGTCGTAAAACGACTGAAAATCTTGCTCAGTTGCAGATAAGATGCTGAAATGATCCGGGTTATAAGTTTGTAAGATAACACGTCCGGGCACAGCTCCCCGCCCGGCCCTCCCTGCAACCTGAGCCAATAGCTGAAATGTCCGTTCTCCGGCACGAAAATCAGGAAAGTTCAAGGAAAGGTCCGCACAGATAATACCGACAAGGGTGATGTTTGGAAAATCATGCCCTTTTGCTACCATCTGAGTCCCTACCAGAATATCGATGGTCTGGTTTCTTAATCCTTTAAGTATCTTTACCATCGATCCTTTTCGCCGGGTTGTATCACGATCCATCCTTTCGACTGTGGCGTGAGGAAAAAGCATCTTTGCAGTCGCTTCGATCTTTTCGGTACCAAGTCCCAATAAGCTGATCTTGGAGGACCCGCAGAACATGCAGCTTGATGCCGACGCCCGTGTAAAGCCGCAGTAATGGCATTTGTATGCATTGACCTTTTGATGTAACGTCAAAGATATATCACAATTCTTACATCGGATTGCTTCACCGCAGACCGAGCAAACCGAATAGCTGGCAAAGCCACGCCGGTTTAGAAAAAGGAGAACCTGCTCGCCACGCCCAAGTGTCGTTTCCATTGCTTCATAGAGTTTCGGAGTGATAAAACGTCGACTTCCCCGAACATCTCTGCTTTTGCGAAGATCAACCACTGTTATCTCGGGCAGAGATCGTTTTTCAACCCGTTTTGTTAATGTAACTTCCTTAAACTTTTTTGCCTTAACATTATAGTAGGATTGTATTGAAGGCGTAGCAGATCCCAGAAGTACCACCGCATCTTGAAGCTTTGCCCTTACCACGGCAAGGTCTCTGGCATTATATCGCAAGCGGCTATCCTGCTTGTAAGATGTATCGTGTTCTTCATCAACGATGATAATGCCAATATTTGTTAACGGTGCAAAAACAGCGGATCTTGCACCAATGGCGATGGCAACTTCTCGCCGGGCAATTCGTATCCACTGATCGTAGCGTTCTCCGGCGGTAAGCCCGCTATGAAGAATAGCAACTCGATCACCAAATCGTGCCCTAAACCGCCGTTCCATTTGAGATATAAGGGCGATTTCCGGAACCAGTACCAGAACCGAATACCCCAATTTGATGGCCGTCGCGGCGAGCTGCATGTAAACTTCGGTCTTGCCGCTTCCAGTAACACCCGTTAGAAGGTA
>JBFESJ010000063.1:0-15809 GCA_041548585.1 Desulfobacterales bacterium
AAACCTTTCGCTTACTTGTCCGCCTATGCTGTGTGGCGGATTAGATCCCGAAGGTAAACCTTCGGGAGTTTCATAAAATCGTTACACGATTTTATTAGGAGATAAGAATCATGGGTACAAACAACATTGTTTTTTTAGAAAATCTGGAATGGTTTGACGATACCGGCAAAGAACTGGTTCATCGCCTTCCCCAAAAAGGTTCCGGTGAAATCAAATACGGGGCTCAGCTTACGGTAAGAGAAAGCCAGGCGGGGGTCTTTTTTTATCAAGGCAAGGCTCTGGACGCGTTTGGGCCGGGGAGACATACCCTCAAAACAGCCAATATCCCCATTTTGACAAAAATTCTCAGTCTGCCATGGGGACTTACCAGCCCCTTAAGGGCGGAGGTCTATTTCGTAAACATAAAGGTATTTACAAACCTCAAATGGGGAACCCGGGACCCTGTAGCCTTTAAAGATTCCGAACTGGGGCTGATTCGTCTCAGAGCATTTGGGGTTTTCAACCTTCAGGTTATGCAGCCGGTGCTCTTTATAAACAATCTTGTCGGCACCCAGGGTATATATACGACCCAAGAAATTGAAGACTATCTGAATCGGGTTATCGTATCCAGGTTCAATGACTACATGGGAGAAACCATCGATTCGATTCTGAACCTTCCGGCCAGATACAACGAACTTTCGGAGAATATGCTTAAGCGTGTCCAGAAAGATTTCAGCAACTTCGGTCTCGGTATCACCCATCTGTATATCAATGCCATCACCCCTCCACCGGACGTCCAGCAGGCCATCGACGATCGGAGTCGAGTGGGTGTGTTCAATGATATGAATAAGCTTATGCAGATGAAAGCAGCCATGGCCATGGAAAAAGCTTCGGAAGCCGAGGGCGGAGCGGGCCCTGGCATGGGTATGGGGCTCGGGTTGATGATGCCGGCCATGTTTTCCCAGTACTTTGCCGGAATGCAACCCCAATCCAGGCAGACCGTTACCCCACAGGATTTATCATGTCCGGATTGTAACAATCCCATTTCCGTGGACGCAAAATTCTGTCCGTTTTGCGGACATCAGCAACTCGTTTTTAAACAATGTATAAAATGTGGCAAAAACTTGACGCCCAGCGCACAGTTTTGTTCCCGCTGCGGTCATCCGGCTCAAGAAAAACCAAAACCAAAACCGTGCTCAAAGTGTGACAGCGAGAATGTCGCTGAGTCCATGTACTGCAACCAATGCGGAGAAAAACTTTAAACACAGCAATCTGAGTGTCTATGATTTTCACAAATGCCTGACTTGCTCATCGAACATCAATGCCCCCAATGCGGGGCGCCGGCGATTCTGAAAGAAACAGATCGTCTCTTTGCCTGCGAGTTTTGCCGGGTGAGATCTTATCTGCTTCAAGACGATTTTTTTCGTTATATGCTTCCCAATTCTGCTCCGGAAAATAAGGACTTGGTGTTTTTTCCATTTTGGCGGTTTAAAGGAATGCTTTTTTCTTGTGTGGAATCCGGAATCAAACACAGGTTTATTGATGTCAGCCATCAGGCCGTTGAATCCCGCTATTTTCCAATCTCGTTGGGGTTGCGCAGCCAGGCGCTCAAGCTTAAAATTGTTACACCGGAAATCAACGGTTATTTCCTTAAGCCAACCTTTTCCTTTAAAGACATCATCGATATTTTTAATCACCGTTTCAGCACATCTCTGCCAAGTCCTATTTTTCACCAGTCGCATGTTGGGGATACACTCAGCCTTATTTATTCGCCTTTTTATAAAGAGGAAAAAATATATGATGCCGTCTTGAACACGGCGGTTACGCCGATACTTCCGGATGATTTTGAAGCTGTCTCGCTTCCGGGCGGATATCCCGACTGGCGGACTCAATTCATTCCAACGCTTTGTCCGGGTTGCGGGTGGGATTTAGACGGCCGGCGAGATGCTCTGGTTTTGAACTGTAAAAACTGCAACTCGATCTGGAGGCCGTCAAAAAACGGATTCAAACCACTTAAATTTGCAATCATGCCGACAAAAGATAAAAATATTATCTATCTGCCGTTCTGGCGCATAAAAACGGAGGTTACCGGGATTTCGCTTAATTCATATGCGGATCTGGTAAGGATTGCCAATCTGCCAAAAGCGGTTCGGAGAAACTGGAAGGATAAGGAATTTCGCTTTTGGTCTCCGGCATTTAAGGTTGGGCCGCGGGTTTTCGTACGTATTGGGCGCAATATTACCCTTTCACAGCCCCAGGAAGAGCTGGTCAGAGAACTGCCGGATGCCCCTCTCCATCCAGTAACCTTACCAATGGATGAAGCCGTTGAAAGCCTTATCATCAACCTGGCCAGTTTTATGAAACCCCAAAAAGACCTCCTTCCCATGCTGAAAGATATTAATATAAAGGCCAAAAGTTACCTTTTGGTCTTTATACCGTTCATTGAGCAGCATCACGAGTTCATTCAAACGAACCTTAATCTGACCCTTCACAAAAATCAGTTGTCGCTCGCTTCGAACCTGTGATTTCATTTTTCAATCATCTCAACTCCAGCTCATAACCTGCCATATTTAATTTTCGGACGATTTCTTCAACGTGGTCGGGACCTCGCGTTTCGAGCTCGAGATCGACGTGTGTAATATAAATGGGCAAATTTCTTGCATTGCGGTCATGATAAATATGGAGAACATTTGCCTTGAGGCCGGATATTATGATGAGCAGTTGTGCCAGTGAACCGGGGGTGTCGGTTAAGCGCACCCTTATGCGCATTATCCTCCCGTTCTTTAACAAACCTTGACTCAGGATCCGGCCCAACAGAGAACTGTCTACATTGCCGCCGCTGATCAAAAGAACGACTCTGCTTCCTCGTGGAACCGTTACTGAACCGTTCAATAGGGCTGCAAGGGAAACCGCTCCCGCACCTTCGGCCAGGATCTTTTTCCGTTCAAGAAGCAACAGAATTGCAGCCGCAATCTGATCTTCCTCAACCAAAACCACATCATCAACACATTTTCGGATTATATCGAAATTCAACTCTCCCACCTGTTTGACACTTATCCCGTCGGCTATGGAATACTCTGAAAAAGCCCTCGTGATTTTTCCCCTGCGATACGATTCATAGGCCGAAGGGCAGGCAGTAGATTGAACGCCGATGACATTGACTTCCGGTCTAAGTGATTTTATTGTTGACGCTATACCCGAAATAATACCGCCACCGCCAATGGGTACGAGGATTATGTCAGCTTCGTTAAGATCTTCCAGGATTTCAAGCGCAATGGTCCCCTGTCCCGTAATGATATCCGGATCATCGAAGGGATGAATGAAGATTTTTCCTTCCAAGGCTATTTCTTTAGCTTTTTTTAGACATTCTCCCAAACTTTTTCCTTCAATGACCATTTCACCGCCATAGCCCCGTGTCGCTTCTTGTTTGCTGATGGAGGCCCATTCCGGCATCACGATGGTTGCCGGAATGCTCGCCTGCCTTGCGGCCAGGGCCACTCCCTGTGCATGATTTCCAGCAGACGCCGCCACCACCCCGCCGGGACCAATTCTATCTTTATTGGTCAATATACTGTATGTCGCGCCTCTTATTTTGAACGATCCTGTTTTTTGAAGGTTTTCCAATTTTAAATAAATCTCCCCGCCAAACATTTTACTAAAAGAGGGCGAATGGACCAGAGGCGTTCGAATGATCTTTCCCTCAAGCATTTTGGCTGCGTGTTGAACCTTCTCTATGGAAATCATATTTCAATCCTTTCTTGATGAACACCCAAAATGTGTTTTATAAACGACAAAAATATTCACAGAGGGTTCAAAGCCGATTTTTTATAAACCCGTCTTTGGCAGATTAAGAAACATCATTTTTATATATAGATGTTGTATTTTAAACTGTATCGTAGGATGGATGCAATACATCATTTTTGAGATGGTCAAAAATATGTTTCGATTTATCTTTGTCTGGCGCGTTTGACCCGCGGATGCGCTCCCCGGGTTTTGAAACGGAACGTTGTATTCAAAACATTAGAAAAAGGTTGGTGATGAATATCAACTTATGGCTTGAAGAAAAATTCCATCAGGTTGTGGATCTTTTATATGAAAAATTACCGCAACGCTTTCCCGATAAGGAACGACTCAAACAGTGTAAAATTATTTCTCACCGGGGAGAACATGACAATAAAATAGTTTTTGAAAATACCATCGCCGCATTTGACCGGGTCTATAAAGCCGGCGTATGGGGGATAGAATTCGATATTCGATGGACCAAAGATTTGCAACCGGTTGTTTTTCACGACAGAGGGCTTCAGAGAGTGTTTAAGTCTGATAAAGAAATCAACAATCTAACACTGGCCGAGTTGAAAACGCATTGTAAAATTATACCCACGCTTTCCCAGGTCATTCAAAAATATGGCAAAAAAATGCATTTCATGGTTGAAATAAAAGAAGAAATATATCCTGATCCGGTATATCAAAACAATGCCTTGAAAGACCTTTTTCATCAACTGACACCAAAAGTCGATTTTCATTTTATTTCCCTGCTCCCGGAAATGTTCAACTTGATCAACTTTGTCCCTTCATCAACATTTGTTCCGAGCGCAAGACTCAACATTAAACAATTGAGTGGTCTGGCACTGATGAACAACTACGGGGGAATCGCAGGGCATTATTTATTGATAACCGATACCCTGTTGAAAAAACATCATTCACAGAAACAATGCATTGGAACTGGTTATATTTGTTCTAAAAACTGCTTATTCCGTGAGCTTAACAGAGGCGTAGAATGGATTTTTTCAAATAATGCGGTAGAGCTTCAGGGTGTATTGGATTCGATGCTTAAACCCAAACCGTAACAGACCGTTGGATGAATAAAATCGTGTAACGCTTTTATGAAACTCCCGAAGGTTTACCTTCGGGATCTAATCCGCCACACAGCATAGGCGGACAAGTAAGCGAAAGGTTTATCCGCCTCTGGAGGATTTATCCGCCTCTGGCGGGCTAAAATTCATCCCGCGCTGCCCCGAGAATCGGGATCCTCCAGAGGCGGATAAATCTCCACTGCCTTCCGACCCCGGTAGGCGGGATTTCCGCTTCGCTCCAACAAGCAGCGGGGGAATTCAAATTTAAATACATTCTTCGTGTCTTTGTGCCAAAAAATATTTCCGGTTTATCCGTTTTCAGAAAAGTAAATTCGAACACCTCAAGATTCCAGACAAGCCGCTTCCATTTTACCTTTTTCCTCATCGACAAAAAATAAAAGAATCGCTCCGATGATAAAGAGGAGTATAATCGATGCGATTCCCCATCGGGCAGCCAGGCGGCTGACATACGTAATCTGATCCGGTGTGGGAGACGGCGGCATTAAAATCTTTTTTGCCATCAGTCCACAAAAACCGATCAATACCGGCCCCAGAATCGCCGCGAACTTACCCAGCATGTTATAGAATCCATAGAATTCGGCGGTTCTGTTTTTGGGTATAAATCGTGAATAGTAGGATCGACTCAGTGCTTGAATTCCGCCCTGTACAAGGCCGATTGTGATGGCCAAAACGTAAAATTCATGCTTATGGGTCATCATTGTTCCCCATAGGGTAACGACCATATAAATTCCGATAGCAATGTAAATCGATTTTCGTACGCTCCACATTTGTCCGAGTTTTCCGAATATCAACGCACTCGGAAATCCGACAAATTGTGTAATCAGAAGCGCAATGATTAAATCATTTGAATCAAATCCAAGGGAGATACCATAATCGACCGCCATCCGGATAATGGTATCTACACCGTCGATGTAGAACCAGTAAGCGATTAAAAAGAGAAAAGCCGTTTTCAAATTCCGAATCTTTTTAAAAGTTCCGGTAAACTGTTTGAAACCGTCTGTGACGAAGTTAATGCCATTGAGTGGGATGGTTGTTGTTTTTACTTCCGGTACCCACAAAATGGTAAAAATAGTAAAGAAGCCCCACCATAAGCCCACCGAAACAAAAGCATACCTGACGGCCGTTACCGCATCTGGCAATCCGAAGTTTTCCGGCATTAATGTCATTAAAACATTTACCATAAATAGGAGTCCGCCACCAAGGTATCCCATTGAATATCCCAAGCCGGATACATAGTCTATTTCACCTTCATTTGCCACACTCGGTAGAAGCGAATCATAAAATATATTGGCACCGGAAAAGCCGATAATTCCCATTACATATATGAAAATAGCCCATCCCCAATCTCCTTTTTGAATCAAAAACAGAGATGCGGTCATTAAAACTCCGAGATATGCAAAAAAGATGAGAAATTTTTTTCTCATTGAACCGCTGTCAGCGATAGCACCCAGTACCGGAGCCATTACGGCAACCATTATGCTGGCGATAGCGTTGCCGAATCCAAGTCTGGCGGTGCTCATGTTCACATCGGCACCGGAACTCCAAAACTGTTTAAAGAAGATCGGGAAAAACCCTGCCATAACTGTGGTTGCAAAGGCAGAATTTGCCCAATCGTACATCGCCCATCCCCAGATCGCTTTTTTGTCTTTATTCATTTGAATTCAAAAAATAAAAAAAGGAAGCAGGTTTTATGATCGGGAATCGATACCCCATTATTACACCTTGTTCCCAGTAATTCTACTTGACTTTTTTTAGTTTTTCCAAAAGACTCTTGGCGTTTTTGATGTTCTTTTTTGCTTTGTCATGCGATGGATTCAATTCTAAAGTCTTTTCCCATTCCTTTATGGCACTTTGCAGTTCTTCATTCATAAAATGTTTGACCCCTAAAATGTAGTGCGCTTCAGCTTGGTTCTTTATCGCTTTTTGAACAGCAGATCGAATCTTTTCGGCACAGTTATCGGCAGGATCTAATTTGCCAACTACTTTTAATGCTTCATCATATTTCTTTCGGATGAACAAACTCCTTCCGTGTTGACAATACGCGATATTGATAAGATTTTTAGCAGCAGTATTAGATTGGTTATGGCTTAAAATCTTTCTTGCAAGGGCCATTGATTCTTCATATTTCTTTTCTTTAAGAAGAAGTTCAGCTTTTAGCAACTCCTTGTGAATGGCTTCTTGAATGGCTTTATCAACACCTTTATATCCCGGGGTGATCTTATTGAACGTGTTTATCGCTTCGAAATACTTCTCTTGCTGGCTTAACTGTATTCCAGTTTGATAGAAGGCGTCATTCCTCAATTCAATGGCAATTTTGTTTGAATGATCATTTTTCAGAATACTATCCGTTATAACGATAACCTCTTGGTATCGCTTTTTCCCCAAAAGGTTCTTTGCCGCAATTATTTCATGACGAATATCGATAACGGTTGCATTAAATTCCGGTGCCAGAATGGGAAGTTTAAGCAATTTCCCTGGAACTGGTTCGGCGTCCGATTTGAGGTCGTTAAAATATATGATTAGAAAATCCAACCCGGGATCTTTGTAAAATCTTTTGGAGATGCTTTTAAAGGAGTCGTCCTTTTTCGGGCTGTAAAAAATATATTCTTTGGGAATTAAATTGTTTTTCAGATAATTGAGCGCCGCTTTGTGATCGGGCTTGTATCTTAATACGGTCAGAAACTGAATGCGGGCCGCTTCGAATTTGTTTTGAAGGTAATATTTCTTCCCTTTTTCAAAAGATTTGGAGGATTTGATATCAATTTTCGATTTCAAATCGGATATTTTCCCGGGTATTTCCGGGTTATCAGGACTTAATGTGTCGGCAATTTTCAAATAAAAAAGGGCCAGTTGCAACTCATCTATATTTTCAAACGTCTTTGCTTTTTTCAAATAAAAAGAAGGCTGAAAAATCGATTCGCCTTCAAGTGTTTTTTCCGAAATTCTTTTCGTAACTTTATCACCGGAATCCCCGAGTGAATCAACTGGACCGGCGAGTCCTTGAAAAAAAGACAGGATAATAAACAGCAAAAAAATGTTTATCGATTTTTTCATTTCAATTCGTTCTTCTCAAAGACGGATAATTCCTTTTTAAACCGTTCAATGTCATGGTTGCCGTATATTACAGACCGGCTGATTCTATATTTATCAACAAAAAGTGGATTTGGCTTCCGGCCGATGGTGAATGCGGCACGGTAGCCATATTTTTTTAAAATGGTAATGATTAGATTGTTGGTTTCCCCGTAAGGGTATGCCAAATATTTACAATCTTTATTCAGTTTCTTTTTTATGATCTTTTTGGGATAACTGATTTCCATTTCAATGGAATTGAAATATTCTTTAAACGACTCATTTTTTTTGAGGTTTGCAAGATTCCGGTGTGTCTTTGTTTGGCATTGGATATCAAACCCTATTTTAGAAAGCGTTTTGATTTGTTTCCAGGTCATGGCTTTCCCGCCGCCGATAAAGTCCGTGTAAATAAAAAACGTTGCAGTAAAACCATATTTTATCAATATGGGAAGTGCGATATCGTAGATAGAGCCCCATGCGTCGTCAAATGTAATGGCAATCGATTTTTCGGGGAGCTGTTCTTTGTAATCGATAAAGTCTAATAATTGATCCAGCGAAATGACATGATAGCCATTTACTTTCAGGTATTTCATCTGGGTTTCAAAGTTGTCTTGGGATACGGACATTTTATCCGACCTGTTTTCTGAGAAACTGTGATAGACCAATACAGGGACCGTCTGATAACCATCTGGTTTTAGACCGCCTTTATTTAAAGGTGATAATGGAATAATCAGTTCCTGACCGGGTATGAGCGTTGTGATACCGTTAAAATCAGCGATCAGCCAACCTTTGTCCGGATCGTTCAAGTAGGTGGAGGCAAGGGAAGAAAGCGTGTCCCCACCGGTTGTCTTTAATAGAACAAAATCTTCAAAAATGCGGGCTTGAGGATGCTTTTTGGAAATCGGTCCGCTTGTTGAGCAGGCTGCAAGGAAGAATAAATTCAACAGAAGGCATTTTATTAAAACATATTTTATTATGTTTGCCGGTTCAGACATGATGCTTCTCCAGTATGCCCAGAAACTTAAAGGTTTCCACAGGTTCTGATTTGCCCTTTATGTATTGCGGAGGAAGCGGTTCTACCTCAAGCATCTCTTTAATATTGGTATAAACACTCTTGCTGATGATGATTTCACCGGGACTGGCCAGCCGGTAAAGATGTGCAGCCAGGTTTACGCTGTCACCAATAACGGTATATTCCATTCTATCCTGCGATCCGATATTGCCGGATACGACAACCCCGGAATTTATTCCGATCCCCACGGACTGAAGGAGATCATTTCCATTTTTACCTTTTTCAAAAAATGCTTTTTGCATATCGTTGGCAGCTCTTACAGCCCTTATCACATGATTTTCCTTATAAACAGGAACCCCAAAAACTCCCAGAACCGCATCTCCGATAAACTTATCAACATACCCGCCATGATACTGAATCGCCCGTGTTGCAATTTCAAAGTATTGATTCAGCTTTTCGACAATCTCTTCAGGCTCTTTAACTTCGGAATATAAAGAAAATCCTCTGATATCGCTAAAAATGATAGTGGCTTCACTTCTATGGCCTTTTAGCCAGGGACTTTCAGGGTTGGCCATAATCATTTCCAAGACTTCTGAACCGATATACTTGCCAAAGGATTTCTGCATGAGTGAATTTTTCCAGAGCTCATCGCCCATGCGATTAAATGCCGTAGACAGGTTGCCAAGCTCATCATTTCTTGCCAGTATGATTTTATGTCGATAATTCCCGGAACCGATTTCCTTGGTTGCCTGAACGAGGTTGGAAATTGGACGAGAAAAATGAAATCCAAGAAAAACCGCAATACCACTGCCGAAAATGATAATGAAGACGGTTATCACAATAATTGTCAGTTGTGCTTTGTGGATTAATTTTTCAATAAAGTCGATGGAAAATCCCACATGGACTTCACCCAGTTCTTTTTTATTAAATAGAATAGGGCGGGTTAAATTTAAAACATGCTTGCCCAATTTTGAAAAGTAATTAAAATAAGTAACGTCTTCTTCTTTCCTTACATCGGTGATGTTCTCAAACTTTTCAAAAGTTTTGCCAATTTTGTTTATGTCTGTATGTGCCTTTATTGTCTGATTGTTATCAACAATAATGGCATAAAGAAGTCCCTCAGCATGAGTAGCGTCTTTTATTAATGTGTTAAGTCTTAAAACATTGTCTTCAAGAAGCGGAATAGCGGCATTGCCGCCAAAATAGCTCAGACTGACTTTTCCGATTTTTAGGGTTTGATTATAGAGCCGTTCTCTCTGCTGGCTAAGAATGAAAGAGCTCATCACAAAAATGGTGGTGATAATAATAACCATGGTTGCGCCAAAAAACTGCAGCCAGATGGGAATGCGTGGTGGAGGAAGACCTTCAACATAGCTTTCGCGTTTTTTTTTGACAAGCCCCCTGATGTCATCAGTCAATGTGTTGATTGAAATCTGATATTCATCATTGACGGCTTTAACCAGATCCTCTTCTAATGCATAACCCAGTTCAACAATAATCTGGCCTAAGCGAACGGCCTTGCCCAGAGTATAGAGTTTTTCATGTTGAACTTTGAGGGCATTCTGGAGTTGTTCTTCGGTAATTATACCCCTTTTCCTCAAAACCGCGCCGATGGTCTCGCTAAAATTAACGGTTGATTTTCGAAACAATCTATTGATTTTGGATTTCAAAAAATTCTGAGCGGTCAACGGCTTCATAAGTGAGGTTTCCGGCACCGAATACTCAAAAGCATTAAAAATTAACCCTAACTGCGCGTAATCAAAACGGGAAAATTGTTTTTTGTGTTTAAATACTTATAATTATCTGAATATGGCAGAGCTGTCAATAATTCAAGTTTTATACCCAAAATTGAAAAAGTCATTTCTTAACACCATGTTAATGTTGTTTTACACTGAATCACTCAAGCCATATGTTTACAAAAGAGGCGATATGTGGGTCGACAGCACAATTTTTCGCGGTGCCCCAATATTTTTGGCCATATCTGTTCTATCGAATATATGGGAGAGAAACTTAAGTCACAAAGTGCCAATCTGAAAAAAAGGTCGAGCCGATTTTAATCGTCAAAAATTCATCGAACGACGTCAAAGAACTGACGAACCAAGATATACCCAATCGAATTTCTCATTATTTCATACCTCATTTAACACCTGAATCTTTCAAACCCACATCATGCAGAAGATACAATTTAGATAAGATTCAAACAGGGCAAGCTACTTAAACATCTTGGTATCACAGCATAATCTATAACAATTGTATCTTCACCAACACGATTACAAGCAGAATTTAACCAACCGTATTTCACAAATTTCACTTAATTTTATTTTCCATATTGAAATGAATGGCATGCATCTTGAAAACTCTGAGATCGGAATGATGTGCTTTAAATTTGAATTCCCCGCTGCTTTCAGCGCAGGATGAATTTAAATATCTGTATTTTAATAAAGAAGGCCAAAAAAAAGAGATTAAAAGAAACCATGATTAGGCCCCTATAATTGGTTCATTCATAAAAAAACAGATTCTTTTGTCAGAAAAATGAGAGATTGCAATGGTAAAGAAAAAACAGACAAAAAAAAGTATTCGACCAGGAATGGACATCGTATCATCTAAAGCGGAAAGCTTAAACAAGAAGATGTTCAGAACAGTCGGTCAAGGGATCACGGAACTAACTCTAGACTTTGTAAATGTAAAATCCGTGGATCCTGTTGGCCTGAGCGTTATTGCTGCGGTTTACAACAGCATGAAAAATGCAGGGACGAAAATGATGCTTAAAAATGTTCCAAGTGAAATCGATCATCTTTTCGGTGCATTGGGGTTAAACAAGCATTTTGAGATTAAGTAGATGAGAAAACACACTTAGACGCTCAACTATTTTAAAAAACAATGTAAATTTTCGATCACTTTTGGCCTTTTTTAAAATTAGGAGGTTTTAAATGAGCATTCAGATTGATGAAACAATGCAGATATTTATAGATGAATCGCTGGAACATCTGTCAGATATTCAAAATGATTTGCTTACGATTGAAGCGTCTGGAGCCGACATCGATGAAAGCTTGGTAAATAAGGTATACCGTGCCGCTCATTCCATAAAAGGCGGAGCAGGCTTTATGGGGCTTACCAACATCAAAAACCTTACACATGAAATGGAAGATATTTTGGGTAGGATTCGAAGCCGGGAAATGGTTCCGAATGCAGAAAACATCAACATACTTTTATTGGCCTCAGATGCGCTCATCAATCTAATAAACAATATTGCCCAAAGCAACGATATCGATATTTCAAATCATATAGATTCTCTGGTATCGATTACAAAAGCGCCGCAGACACAACAAGAAAAGTCGGCGGAACCCGAAACTGAAAGGTCGGATGGTTCTACGGAACCCATTTTTATATCGTTCCCTGATAAAATGTCAGGCTTTACGATTACCGAAGATGTGATTTCAGACGGCAGAAAAGGTGGAAAGAATATCTATTTGGTCCGAATAGATTTAATTCATGATGTCCATTTGAAAAATAAAACAGCTTCCGATCTCGTCAACGATATGGAATCCACCGGCATGATTCTTGAGAAACAGATAGAAATTGATGCCGTCGGTTCCCTTCACGAAGATAAACTTCCAGATCGATTTCCCTTTAGCGTCCTATTTGCAACAGTTTTAAGCCCGAAAGACATTGATGCACTTTTTGAAATTGATGAAGAACAGATCTTTGAACTGACCGATGACCTTCAGGTCAAACCCGTGGCAGATTATTCTGAACCGATTCCGGATATATATAAGCCTGAAAAGCAGGTTAAAGATAAATTTGAAGCAGACGCTCCCTTGATAACAGAAAGCAAACGACAAGAAGAAAGAAACATAGAATGTAAAAATACAGCGGATCTTGAAACAGAGAATGTACCCGAAATGAAAATTGAAGACACAACAACCTGTAAGGGCAGTTCCGATACGAGCTTGAGGGTCAATGTCAGTCTTTTGGACACACTTATGAATCTGGCTGGAGAGCTTGTTTTAAGCAGAAATCAGCTTCTCCAGGCCATATCCTCGGGTGATCCAAGGGCGGCGGAGACTTCGGGCCAGAGAATAGATTTGATTACATCCGAACTTCAGGAAGCCATCATGCTTACCAGGATGCAGAACATTGGCATCGTATTTAATAAGTTCCCGCGTGTTGTTCGTGATCTGGCAGGCAAATTAGGTAAAAACGTGGAATTATCTATAAAAGGCAAAGAGGTTGAGCTGGATAAAACCATTATAGAAGCAATCGGAGACCCTTTAACTCACTTGGTTCGAAATTCAGTGGATCATGGGATTGAATATCCCGAGGATCGAAAAAAGTTCGGGAAAAGCACCACAGGAAAAATTTATTTGAAAGCTTATCATGAGGCAGGACAGGTCAATATTGAAATTTCCGACGATGGAAAAGGGCTGGATGGACAAAAACTGGCGACAACTGCAGTATCAAAAGGCTTGGTTACTGAAGACCAGGCCAGGATGATGTCTGAGAAAGAAAAGATGAGCCTTATTTTTATGCCCGGTTTTTCCACTGCTGAAAAAGTGACCGATGTATCGGGACGGGGTGTTGGCATGGATGTGGTCAAGACCAATTTGGACAGGTTGGGTGGGGTGATCGATATCGACTCTAAACTTAAAGAGGGAACAACGATTCGAATAAAACTGCCGCTGACGCTTGCCATTATTCCCAGTCAGATTATTGTTGCCGGAGGTGATCGATATGCCATTCCACAGGTAAATTTGGAAGAACTTCTGAGAATCCCCGCCAATCAGGTAAAAGACAGAGTAGAAATCGTTGGAGATGCAGAAGTGGTGAGGTTGCGCGGTAAACTTTTGCCGTTAATAAAACTTGCCGATGTGATCGGGATTGAATCGACGTATGTTGATCCTAAAGATGAAACTACAAAAAAAGACCGCCGCCGGAATATTATTGACAGAAGATCGAAAAGAAGCCTGCCGTTTAATGAAGATTATATGAATGATAAAAGCTCGAATTCCAAGGCTGAGGGAATGGAAGATTTAGAGCAGAGCTCAGAAGAAGTATTACGGCAACCGGGTGACCGGCGATACCATGCATCAAGCGCGCTGAATATCGTGGTTGTCTCCACAGGCGCAATGAAATACGGACTGGTGGTTGATGAACTGAACGATTCCGAAGAGATTGTTGTCAAACCGCTGGGGCGACATCTTAAGCTTTGCAAGGAATATGCCGGGGCAACAATTATGGGTGACGGTCGGGTTGCGCTAATACTCGACGTATCAAATCTTGCCCATATGGCCGGATTAGCTTCTGTGGAAGGAACCGACAGGGCTGCTGAAGTGGCTATGGAGAATGATGAAGCCGGCGAAGTCAGTAAAGACAGACAGTCTATACTGCTCTTCAGGGGCAATGATGAAGAGCAGTTTGCAATTCCTATTAATCATGTTGAGCGTATTGAAAAAATTAAAAATACAAACATAGAAGAGGTAGGCGGAAAAAAGGTAATGAAATATCGCGGTGGAAGTTTGGCGCTGTTTACCATAGATCAGGTTGCTCAAGTGAAACCCATGGCTGAAAAAGAGGACCTTTTGGTTATTGTTGTTAACATTGCGGACAAAGAAGTTGGTATTATGGCCGTAGGGCCTGTAGATGCCAGAGAAATCTCCGTTGAAATTGATGACGAAACATTAAAACAACAGGGTATTTTGGGCTCTGCCATTATTGGAGATCACACCACGCTTCTCGTTGATGTCTATGGTTTGGTCCATACCTTGAATCCGGAGTGGTTTCCTGAAAGAGAGGCGATTCAGACGGCTGAAGGGAAAACATCTACCATTCTTTATGCAGAGGATTCAAACTTTTTTCGAAACCAAGTCAAAGGATTTATGGAAGAAGAAGGATATAACGTTATCGGTGCCGAAGACGGAATTGAGGCGTGGAATCTTCTTTTAAAGCATTCTGATGAGGTCACCCTAATCGTAACGGATATAGAAATGCCGAATCTTGACGGCTATGAACTTTCAGAAAAAGTAAGGAACCACAAGCAATTTTCCGGATTGCCGATTATCGCCTTGACCACCATGGCCGGTGAAGAAGATATCGCAAGAGGAGAAGCAGTTGGTATTAATGACTATCAGATCAAGCTGGACAGAGAAAAACTTATGAGTAGCGTTCATAATTACTTAATGGCAAACGCTCAATAGTTAGAAATATCGAGAAGATAGAAAAAAGGAATAATTTATGAACATCAGTAAAAAGATAATCGTCTCTTCATTGTCAGGATTCTTATTCCTCGGTATTATCAGCCTCATAATGTCGATTCATTCTCTAGAAAAAAGAGGAGATGAAGAAATCGCTTCAGTCAAGGCAATGATGATGGCTGAAAAAAAAGAAAAACTTAAAGATCTTGTAAAAAACACCTACACCATCATGGAATCCAGCTACAACGCAGCACACGATTCAAAAAAGGTGGCCGAAGCGTATAAACAAAAACTCAAAAATATCGTAGATATTACATTTAATGCCATAAAAAGTACTTACGATAGATCCGATTTAACGGATAATCAAAAAAAACAGTCGGCGTTAAACCTTGTTAAAGCGATGCGATACGACAATAGCGGGTATCTCTGGATCAACGACATGGGGCCGAAAATGGTCATGCATCCCATCAAGCCTTCACTTAACGGTAAGGATTTGTCGGATTATAAAGATCCGAACGGCAAAAAACTTTTTGTTGAATTTGCCAAAGTGTGCAGGGAAAAAAATGAAGGATTTGTGGATTATATGTGGCCGAAACCCGGATATGATCAGCCGGTTCCAAAATTATCGTACGTCAAACTTTTCAAGCCTTGGAACTGGATTGTGGGAACCGGTGTTTACCTGGA
>JBFESJ010000064.1:0-15804 GCA_041548585.1 Desulfobacterales bacterium
CATCCATTCCGCTAATACTCAAGGATTTAGAAGAAAAACTCCCCGAGGGCTCAGGTAATTAGGATTAAGATATGAACGGACACAGCAAGGAAGTTCTTGTCTTTAGCGAACGATTCGGCCGTCACAGTTATGGACCCAATCACCCTTTGAAGATGGAACGGCTCCGGATAACCATGGATTTAATCGAAGCCTACGGGTTATTCGATAACCCCGAGATACCTTGGGTGGAAGCCCGGGAGGCGGATGAACAAGACGTGCGTCTGGTCCACGCTTTTGAATACCTGGACGTCCTCCGTCGGGCCAATACCGGTGAGGCGCCGGAACAATCAGGGCACTATGGCTTGGGGAGCGGCGACAACCCGGTATTTTCAGGAGTATATGACTGGTCCCTTCTGGTCACCGGAGCGACGTTGGAATGCATTCGCCAGGTCAGATATGAGAATCGCCGGATCGCATTCAATATTGCCGGTGGGCTCCATCATGCGAAATCCGCCCGAGCCTCCGGGTTCTGTTACTTAAACGATCCGGCCATCGGCATCGCCCGGATGATTCAGGACGGGTTGCGCGTTGTTTACCTGGATTTAGACGTCCATCACGGTGACGGCGTTGAAGCGGCTTTTTACAACACGGACCGGGTGTTGACCATTTCCATTCATCAAACCGGTCACTCCCTTTTTCCGGGCACCGGATTTCCCGAAGAAATGGGGCAAGGGCCGGGCCGTGGTTTTGCCGTCAACGTACCGCTGGCTCCGGGCACCGATGATGATCTGTATCTTTGGGTGTTTAAAGAAACGGTTCCGCCCCTGGTGCGTGCCTTTGACCCGGATGTACTGGTAACCCAGCTGGGAGTGGACACCTTTACCACCGATCCCCTGGCTTCGCTGAACCTTACGACCGAAGGTTTTTGCAGGCTGATTCGAGAGATCAAGTTCTGGGGACTGCATTGGGTTGCATTGGGCGGCGGCGGATATAACACAATGAACGTGGCACGCGCATGGACCTCGGCCTGGGCGATAATGAAAGGGGTTGAGCTGTCCGACGACCTGCCGGACGACTTTATCAGCAAGCACCGACACTTGCTGGGGAAAAACCTGAAACTTTCGGAACAGGCGCCGCTGATGAGATCCGTCAGCCGGGAAAGCGCTCAACGGGCCCGCCAACTGGCCGATTCGGGTGTCGTCTGGATTAAGGAACATATTTTTCCGCTGGTGGGTGCCTGAAACCGGTTTCCCTGTCCTTTTTATCACCTTATTCAAGAAATTAAACTCCGATACTCACCGAGCCATGCCTTGAAAATTCCTTGGATGATTTGAAAATATATGTTATTTAAACTTCTTAATAAAAGTTAAGGAGAAAGGTAATGCTTTTTGAAAAGGGAAATGATTTTCTAGAAATTACACAAGCAATATCTGCCAGAACTAATGATACTGTATGGTTTGTGTATACCAATCTCGATTGGGAGAATTTACCTGTTGAGTTCCGGGTCCAAGTCCCCGAAACGGATCAAAAAGGACTTGAAAAACTTAAAAATGCCTTGGTAGAATGGGCCGATCGTAAAGGATTTAAGCTGGTATTAAAAATATAACTATAACCGATCTCAAAAATAAGCTTAGAGTTCAAAAGCAAGTTGAGCTTTGCGAAATCCCGATATTCGGGGGCGTTAAACGGTTAAAAAGCGGAGCATACACTTAGTATGTGAGCATTTTGAACCGTATAACAACGCAGCCATGGGCACTTAGATTGTTTTTGAGATAGGTTCTATTTGTCTGAAATAAGAAAAGTAATACGGCTCGTTCGTGCAGAACGTTCACAATCCTTACCTTATGGCATCTATGCCTCACCTCATTAACAACGCTCTCATCACCAATCATGACAAATTAGACACATATCATATTGAATTTGATGAAATAATTTTCATGTGTAGAGGGTCGTATTTTGATGATTCTCCCCGATCATTTAATTATCGAATGAATATCTTAAACATATCTAATTAAGATAAAATCTTGACCCCTTATATCCTATTATATTATTAGTCGATATTATCCGACCTATTTCTGACTTCCTGAATCCACTATTCCAATGCGAATGTCTCTTCTTTTGTTAAACCATTAGAAAGGTAATCCAATGAACACAGAAGAATTCAGACGCAAGCTCACCGCTATCCTCAGTGCGGATGTCCAGGGTTACAGTCTCCTTATGCGAGACGACGAGGAAGCGACCATTCGTACATTGACCACGTACCGTAAAGCAATGACCCATCTGATACAGCAGTATAGAGGCAGATTGGTGGATGCCACCGGTGACAACCTTTTAGCCGAGTTCGTCAGTGTGGTTGATGCGGTGAACTGTGCCGTCGAGATCCAGAGAGAGCTTTCGGAAAGGAACGCCGAGTTGTCTGAAGACCGAAAGATGCGGTTTCGCATCGGCATCAACCTCGGGGATGTGGTTCAGGAGGGAGAAAGGATCTACGGAGATGGCGTCAATATCGCGGCCCGAATGGAGGGTCTGGCGGAAGGCGGAGGTATTTGCATCTCTGGCAAGGTCCATGAAGAAGTCAAGGATAAATTAGGGCTCGAATACGAATACCTCGGAGAGCAAGAAGTTAAGAATATCACGGAACCCGTGGGAGCTTATCGGGTTTTATCTTTTCCCGGTGCCGCTGCTCACAGGGTAATTAGAGCGAAAAAGGCTGTCCGCAAGACATGGCGAAATGTCGTTGTGGCCGCAGTTGCTGTCCTGGTTGTTGTTGCTGCCGTGGCGGTCTGGAACGTTTACCTTCGTCCTGGGCCTCCGGCAGAGGTCGCCTCTGTAAAAAAGATGGCGTTTCCATTGCCCGATAAACCCTCCATAGCCGTACTGCCATTCGACAATCTGAGCAACGATCCATCCCAGGACTATTTCAGCGACGGGATTACGGAGAGCGTCATCACAGCACTTTCCAACGTGTCAAATCTTTTTGTGATCGCCCGAAACTCGACCTTCACCTACAAAGGAAAACCGGTGAAAGTGCAGCAGGTTGCCCAGGAGCTCGGCGTCCGTTATGTACTCGAGGGCAGCGTGCAGAGGTCAGGAGACCGCGTCAGGATAGCAGCACAGCTTATTGATGCGCTAACAGGGCATCACCTATGGGCGGAGCAGTATGATCGCAAATTTGGCGAAATCTTTGCTTTACAGGATGACATCACAGAGCGCGTTGCAACGGCCCTCGAAGTGAAGCTTACCGAAGGTGAACAAGCCCGTATGTGGCGAAGAAAAGCCGACAATCCAGAGGCATATGAATATTTCCTTCGTGGCCTGGAGATATACCGCAGTTTCACAAAGGAGGATAACGCCCAGGCACGGAAGCTGTGGGAAAAAGGAGCGGGGTTAGACCCGAATTATGCCCAGGCGTGGTTATCAATTGGATGGACCCATTATCGGGACGGGCGCTTTGGATGGACTGACACCCCGGCCAAATCACTCGCCCATGCAGAAGATCTGGCTCAAAAAACCTTGACTATGGACGATTCGATGCCCGAGGCCTATTCATTATTGAGTGTAGTCCATATGGCCAGAAGACAACATGATAAAGCCGTTGCTTACGGTGAAAAAGCACTCGCCCTTGCACCGAACTTGGCGGATCTAACAGCCACTATCGGTGTGACTTTTTTGTATTCGGGCAGACCGTATGAAACCATCAAACTGGTTAGAAAGGCAATGAGGCTTAGCCCTTATTATCCGGGTTGGTATTTGCCGGTCCTGGGCATTGCCTATCGGTTAACGGGGCAATACAAGGAAGCAATTGATGCGCTGGAGAGTTGGCGAACCCGCGCAAATCCCCGTTCAGCGCTTCCCCATCTTTGTCTTGCGTATACTTACGTCGAGGCGGGTCAAAAAGATGAGGCCCAAGAATCAGTTGCAGAAGTTCTCAAGCGAAATCCCAAGGCTTCGATAAAAGGGTACTTGAATTCGAATACATTTCCCTATAAAGATCCAGCCGAAATTGAGCGGGTTCTCGAATCACTTCGAAAAGCGGGATTAACTGAATCTCCGCCGCTGCCATTGCCCGACAAACCTTCCATAGCCGTCCTGCCTTTTGTCAACATAAGCGGTGATCCAAAGCAGGAATATTTCAGTAACGGGCTCACCGAAGAAATCATTACCGGCCTTTCCAAAGTGCCTCGACTGTTCGTAATTGCACGTAACTCAACATTCACTTACAAAGGAAAGCCTGTCAAGGTTCAACAGGTGAGCAAGGAATTGGGTGTCCGTTATATTCTGGAAGGCAGCGTTCGTAAAGCCCGTGACAAGGTGAGAATCACAGCCCAGCTTGTCGATGGGACCACGGGAAACTACCTGTGGGCGGAACGGTACGACCGAAATCTAACCGACATATTTGCCGTTCAAGACGAGGTCACAAAAAAAATCATTACAGCCATGAATGTAGAGTTAACACAAGGGGAGCAAGCCCAATTGGCTGCGAAAGCTACAGAAAATCTTGAGGCATATCTGAAGTTCATGCAAGCCCGTGAGAATATCTATCAGTTTAGTATTGAGAGTATTGCTTCGGCAAAGCAGTTGGCAGAAGAGGCCATTGCCTTAGACCCAAAGTATGCTTCAGCTTACAGGCTCCTTGGTGTAACCCACATGCATGATGCATTACTTGGCACGAGTAAATCCCCTAAACAGTCACTGGCAAAGGCCATCGAATTGGTGAAAAAGGCCATCGAATTGGATGACACGAATGGTTATTCACACGCCGTTTTGGGCTTTTTGTTTTTGTTGACAAGGCAATATGATCAAGCCATTGCCGAAGCAGAGAGAGGTATCACCCTTAATCCTAATGTAGCTGATATCCATGCATGGAGGGCTTTAACACTTCGATTTATGGGCAGATCGGAGGAAGCTCTTCAGGAATATAAAAAAGCGATTCGCATTAATCCTATCCCGCCGAGCTGGTACTTACATGGTTTAGCAATGACCTACTGTTGGATTGGACGATATGAGGAGGCACTCATGGAATGTGAAAAAGCGATTCGTCAGGAACCCAATTCTCTGTATGCCCATATAGCGATGACTGTGATTTATAGCTTATCAGGACGCGAGGAGAAAGCTCGTGCTGAAGCGGCTGAAGTGCTTAGGGTACATCCCAAGTTTTCTCTTAACAAATATGAAAAAAGAGTCAGATACAAAAATCAAGCGGATACGGATCGCTATATTAGTGCCTTGAGAAAGGCAGGCCTAAAGTGAAGAAAAACAAGTAGGTTAGATTAGAGTGATAAAAGTTATACGCGACGGTCGTGCAGAACGTTCACAAACCTTGCCCTAGGTCATCCATGTTTTATTCAACAGCTTCTTTGGGAACAATCATCAGGATTCGGTGGCTTCGCCCGCGAACGATATCGATTCCCACCGGTCGTCCGATGGGCCAATCCGAAAGGAAGCAATGAAGGTCGTCTACGCTTTGAACGTCTGAGCCGTTGATGGCCACAATCAAACCTCTCACCCGCAAACCGGCGAGCCCGAGCGGCCTCACAGGCTCCACCACCGAAACCTCAGCCCGGAATAAATGCGGAGTGCGATTGCGCCTTAAATATGATATGTCAGGATTGCTTGGGGTCAGCCATCCGGGAATAAAGCTTGCCGTTTGTAAGGGATTGGGGTTTATAGTGTTACATTCGCCCGTTGCTGTTATTTTATCGTAAGCCTGATGGTCTCTATCCCGGTGGAAATACCGTTGAACAAGAGATATAAGTTTTTCCTCAGAGATGACGGCTTCGGGGTCTTTTTCAAGGCCGAAGGCAAGCGAGTTGGCCAAAACAGCCTGAAAGCGATCAGGCCCATATAGCCAGCGTATCGTTTCCGTGATGATACTAAAACTGGACGACACCAATATTAACGGTACGTTCTTTTGGTAGAGTATTTCGATAAAGGTATCAAAACCGTTTATGAAGCGCATTTTGAACGTAGCAAACTCTATGGCCCTACGCAGTGAAAGACCACGAGCCAAAGTCGCATATTGAAGTAAAGTTTCGTCCGGTTTCACATTTCCGGTACTTTCTTTTTGATATAGTTTAAATGCCTGTTCATCCCGTTCCGGCTGAAGGGGAAATCCTGCATGGATAAGTTCGGAAGGTGTGTGGCCATGAACCACTGCACCATCAAGTTCCAATACAACCATCGGTCTATCAGAAGCTTGATCGCTCTTCACAGTTGTCGATCTCCTTGGTCATGATATACCGAACTAGTTAAAATACTCTACACCAACTTCGTAATAAAGGTCATGCTTTGGGTCTAAAATCTTACGACACCAAATCACCTTGGCATGAACGCCTTCGTCCAATTCATTATTGAGTGGTTCTCTAAAGAGATTTTTTGCCTTTATAAATATCGGATCACCGACCTCTAAAGGCCGGTTTGTTATGAATATCAATCCATTTTTATTGATGTTGTAGGCAACGGCGTTTATCGTGATAAAGTCATCATGATAGGGGTCATAACTTTTACAAATAATTTCCGTTTCAAATGCTTGACTATCATATTGCCCCTTTTCTGGATAAAGCGTTTTGATTTTCTCACTGTAATTTTGGAAATCCCAATTGTAAGTTGCAGCCAATTCTTTTTGATTTATCCAAAAGGCATCTTTGCTTTTAGAAATGTTCTGCGATTTGTATGGATTCATAAAACACCTCGTTCTCAATGAAATCGATTTGTGATTTATCTCCATAAGTATGTTGAAGGTTTTACGGGTTTTCCTTGTGAATCTGTCCCAACTTTTGGGAATTGGGAGACGGGATTAGATAATTAAGTAAATTATCCCTTATAATCCCGCCTCACAATCTGACAGTTTCAAATCCGTCTTCGGCTAGTACATATCCTCTCCCATTCCGCCCGGCGGCATGGCCGGCGGTTTCTTCTTTTCCGGTTTTTCGGCGATTATCGCTTCGGTTGTCAACATCAACCCTGACACTGAAGCCGCGTTCTGAAGCGCAAATCGAACCACCTTGGTCGGGTCGATAACACCGGCTGCAAGAAGGTTTTCATATTTTTCCGTGGCCGCATTGAACCCAAAGTCATCTTTACCTTCTATAACCTTATTGTACACTACAGAGCCTTCGTAACCCGCGTTTACTGCAATCTGCTGAAGTGGAATTTTAAGCGCACGTTTCAATATGGAAATGCCGTCTTTTTCTTCCCCGGAGACTTCGATCTTATCTAGCGCTCCGATGCACCTGACCAGCGCAACACCACCGCCAGGAACAATTCCTTCCTCCACAGCTGCACGGGTGGCATTCAATGCATCCTCAACCCGGGCTTTTTTTTCCTTCATTTCCGTCTCTGTCGCGGCACCGATATTGATGACGGCCACGCCGCCGACCAATTTAGCAAGTCGTTCTTGTAGTTTTTCCCTGTCATAGTCCGATGTGGTTTCTTCGATCTGAGTACGGATCTGTCGCATTCGACCTTCTATATCCTTTCTGCTTCCGGCCCCGTCGATGATGGTCGTGTTATCCTTGTCAATCTTTACATTTTTACATCTTCCGAGATCGTTTATTGATATGTTTTCAAGTTTGATGCCCAGGTCTTCTGATATTACCTGGCCGCCGCACAGAATGGCAATATCCTCGAGCATGGCCTTGCGACGATCACCAAAACCGGGCGCCTTTACGGCTGCACACGTCAACGTGCCGCGAAGTTTATTCACGATCAATGTTGCCAGCGCTTCACCCTCAACATCCTCGGCAACGATCAAAAGGGACTTCCCTGTTTTGGCAATATCTTCCAAGAGAGGCACAAGGTCTTTCATGTTGGTGATCTTTTTTTCATGGAGCAGGATGCAGGGGTCTTCCAGAGACACTTCCATTTTCTCAGAATCGGTGACAAAATAGGGCGAAAGATATCCCCGATCAAATTGCATGCCCTCTACAATTTCTAACGAAGTCTCCATACTCTTTGCTTCTTCTACGGTGATCACCCCTTCTTTGCCGACCTTGTCCATGGCCTCGGAAATCAGTTTTCCGATCATCTCATCATTGTTGGCGGAAATCGTGCCGACCTGTGTGATTTCGATTTTGTCTTTGGTCGGTTTGGACAATTGTTTCAATTCTTCCACAACAGCAGCCACGCCCTTGTCAATCCCTCGTTTAAGGGCCATGGGATTTGATCCTGCTGTTACAAGCTTCTGTCCTTCGTTGTAAATGGCTTGCGCAAGTAACGTTGCTGTCGTTGTGCCGTCACCGGCCACATCGCTGGTTTTGCTGGCGACTTCCTTGACCATTTGAGCCCCCATATTCTCGAACTTTCCCTCCAGCTCAATCTCTTTGGCGACCGTTACACCATCTTTTGTAACCGTGGGAGACCCCCATGATTTTTCCAAGACAACGTTATTGCCCCTGGGTCCCAGGGTTACCTTAACAGCGTCTGCCAGGGTGTTTACCCCCTTGAGCAGGTGTTCTCTGGCCTTTGTATTATATGAAATCATTTTCGCAGCCATTGGTCTCACCTCCTTGGCTTAATCTAATACACCTAAAATATCGTCCTCTTTCATGAAAATATGCTCAACGCCTTCTATTTTGATTTCCGTTCCGGCATACTTGGAAAAAAGGATCCGATCCCCTTCTTTGACTTCCAATGGAATCCGTTTGCCCTTATCATCCTGCTTGCCGGGACCTACGGCCACAATTTTTCCTTCCTGGGGTTTTTCCTTGGCGGTATCCGGTATGATTATTCCTCCGGCGGTTTTTTGTTCCTCTTTCACCCGGGTAACAATTACTCTGTCATTTAACGGTTTGAGTTTCATTTTTACTTTACCTCCTGTACAATATTTATTTTAGTAAAATACTTGATAACCGACTCAATCCAATTAAAATTGTTGGTTTCCTCCCGTCCATATTTAAAAAAATCAATTAAATTAAATGGTAAGTCTATTAAAATCCATGGCCAATTTCCAACAATAACCCCTTAGTAATATGAGTTAATTTTGAGAGAGCCGGTCATAGATCTAATTCAAAAAAAGATGAAGGCAGCAAACACCGAACAATGTAGATGCTAAAATGAAATTATAATTTAACAAATGACGGTTGCCTTAAGCCCTGAGAATAGTTTATTCGCGTTACTGTGGTTCAGGATGGTCTGGCAGGTAGATTTTAAATCTGCTGTTAAAAAGCATTTGTTTAAAACAGGTTGTTTTAACGCATTTAAAATCTTTATCTGTAGAACAATTGAAATTCTGCTGAATAGTTAAAGATTTTTGGAAGACTTTGACAAGGTCTCCATCATCAAAATTTTCCCCAAAATGTCTTTTCATTGTAACCTCCTCAACAAAAAGAGAGATTAAAGAAAAAAATTGATAAATTACAGTGAAATCTATGCCTTATAGAGAATGTTAGTCATTAAAATAATCATAGTTTTTGATCTGTCAAGGTTTTAAATATTTGATTATGCGTTGGAGTTTCATTAAAATTTATAAGATACGCCATTATTATTTTTATTTTAAAATTCTTCTGCAAGTATGCCACGAACGCATGTTAAAAAAACGTGTACGCGGGGCGTTCGTGCACGGGCTCTCTTGCCGAAGACGGAAAAACCTGTTAATCAACGGTTTGATATGATAGGGCAGAAAAGATCATTCAGGTTCAGTCAACCCCATGAACCAAGGAGTCATGATGAAACGCTTATTCCCAGTTATCAAAAACGCGACGAACTACCTGCCAATGTTCGTTTTAATCCTCTTTACCGTGTCTGCCTGCGCATCCCGCTCTTACATGAAGGTCAATTACCAGCTGCCGGATAAAATCCCGGATAAGCCCGCGGTAACAGAGATCCGGTTGAGCGTGGTGGATCAGCGGACCAATCCAGATCCGTTAAGCATCACCGCCCGCGAAAAGCTAAAGAATTTTCACGAAAGCTATATGCTGATCATGGCGCCCAAAGGCGAAGACGCCCCCATTGAGGGGATTTACGATCTAAAAACCCTGTTCGAAACGGTTTTTAAAAAGCGTCTGGATCAGATAGGAATCCGGGTGGTCGATTCCACTGCTTTGCAAATCCCGAAACTGGAAGTGGCGGTTACGCTCTTTCAGCTCGATCTGCGAGAACACAAATGGCACTTTAGGATGAGCTACGATACCCGGCTGGTGAAAGATGGGAATGTCCTTGTAAAGCAAACATTTAGCGGACAAACGGAACGGGTTGATGTCCCGGGGGTGGATGATTCCGGGACCACGGTGAGCGGAATGTATGCCGACTTGATCAATCAGTTGGATATTGCGGCCCTTTTGAGTAAGCTACCACCCGCATAGAGGCCGTGTTTGAAGATTTAAAATCTGAGCCTAACGCCGAGAAAGGGCCAATAGGGATGTTATGACACAGTCTCCTAACGGAAGGCGTTCCGTTGGCGCCTTAAGGCGGCAGGAGTTGCGGCATGTTCGGTAGAACGTTGACACACCCAACCTATGCTCTATCCACGGAACCGAATAATCCGTATCAAAGCTTGAATACAGATTTGGATTTTCCTTCCCCTTTGGTGCATATTTAGGGTGTGCGGAATATGTTTTAAGTCGTTAAAACATATAAATACGGATATTTTTATTCAAAATATCAGTTAATTAACTTGACAGCAATTCCAACCACCTGTATGATTTCAAAAATTGACAGTGTTCCTGGTTGTTACTAAAAATTACGTAAGCCTCGGAATAACTCCGGGGCTTTTTTATTGGAAAACAGAAAGGAGAACCTCAAACGACAATCCACGTTTTTTTAGGGAGATTCGAATCCGGCGGGTGCTTGGCTTTTAGCACTGAGGTGGCACGTCAATAAAAATTCTTGCAACTATCGGACAGGAGATGTATTTTCGAAACTTAGGTGTAAATGGGGTTTTCGGCGGGCGTTGGGTTGAAAAGGCGATTTTTTGGGCAACCCCAATCCATATATCGGCTCGAAATCAAAGCAAGGGTATTGAAAACGGTTTTCAGGTTTGCGGAACTGCCTTTTGAAGGCGGTTGCCGCAAAATTCAAATTAAAGGAAATGTATAAAATAAAATGAAATTTAAAAATGCTATATGTATATATCCATACCGTCACGAGTTGAGGAGCGTAGGTTTTCTACCTCCTATCGGCCTTGAGTATATTGCCAGTGCCATCGAAGATTTGGTAGATACCGTAAAGATCATCGATTTGAGATATGAAAAGCAGCCGTTATCCGCATTTATTGATAACAAAACTGATTTGGTACTTGTGAGTCACAATTGGGATGCGGAAGAGGAATTTGTAAAAAATATCATCAGTGATATACCAGCGAACAAAACTGTCATCGTAGGCGGAAGATATGCAACCGAATATGTTGATGAACTGTTTGATTATATTCCGAGAATAGATGGAATTGTTCGCGGCGACGGCGAAGATGCCGTAAGGGAAATTGTTCAAAAGGGCATTTCACCCGATATCGATGGATTGTCATTTAGATTAAACGGTAAGATTGTGCATAACCAAAATAGACAGCTTGAACCCGTCAGCAGCGATTTTTACCCCAACAGAAAGCTTCGCCGCTACAAGTACCTGGTTACACTGGATGGATTTACATCAGATATTCAGATGGACCTCATGTTGGGATCGAGGGGTTGTCCGTATAACTGCAAATTCTGCGACTTCAAGTTCAATCCTCTGGGGGAAAAAAGAAAGTGGTCTGTCCGAACGCCTGAGTCGGTTGTGGAAGAGATTAAAACCATGGAGGCCGATGTGGTTGGCTTTGCCGACGACATTTTTACGGCCAATATGGACTGGGTTGAAATGGTCTGCGACCTGTTAATGCAGGAGGGAATAAAAAAGAAATACGTTATCAATGCACGCTTGGAAATTGCGAAAAGGCCGGATGTTCTCAAGAAGATGTACAAAGCCGGCTTTATGGTTTTTCTTTTAGGAGTTGAATCTGCGCATGACAAGACTCTAAAATCGATGAAGAAAGGGTTTAATACTGCGAAAATCGCCGAGTATTTTAAAACTTTAAGACAATTTAACTTTATCTATCATTGTTATTTCATCATAGGGAATATCGGCGAAACCAAGCAAGAAATATTTGATATCGTAAAGTTCTCCCATAGACTCGGTGTAGATACTTTGGGATTGTCGGTTTTGAGGGCAACCAAATTTTCTCCATTAAAAGACATGTTGAAAGAATTTGATGACTACCATATAGAGGCGGCGTCGGGAAAGGTATATAGTGATGGGTTATCCACCGAGGAACTTCAACAGATACGGAGGGATGTGTATTCTGAGTTTTTCTCAATACCGGTGATAATGCGATTGCTTAAAAAAATGATTCTACACCGACTTTTTACCATACAGCGTGCTTATGAAATCATCATATTTATCGCAACAAAAAAGATGGAAAAAAGAGCGGCGCGAAAGCGTGCATACAAGGCCGCTAACAGCCCGACCTGACGTGCGCTTTTCGGTGAGTCAGGGTAAGCTTCAAGAATCTTTCGCACTTTTAAGTACGGTCAGTTAACAGATTCACCGATCTATAAGGTTTCAACAATTGTTGAAAAGGATCGATTGCTAAAAGAGGCGATTTTAGTATCTTAAAGGTTGAAGAGTTTTGCGGCATTCAGACCGGAAATGGCTTCAATTTGCGCCCGGGTCAGATCGGCGTTTTCAAACTCTTTAAAATATCTCGCGGGTTTTAATAAAGGGAAATCGCTGCCAAAGAGGATTTTATCTACACCGGCAATTTCAACTGCATATCTGTATATTTCCGGATCATACAAAAAAGGAGACGCAGCGGTATCAAAATATACGTTTTTAAACCGCTCTTTTACTTCCTTTTTTAAAAGATTAAAAAAGAAAATCCCACCACCCCAGTGGGCCAGAACGATTTTGTTTTCTGAATACCGATTTATAAGGTCATAGATCTGCTTTAGGGTATTGGGTGTCTTGCCGGGATACATATGGCCTATGGGTTCATTGGTATGGATTAAAAACGGAAGGTCTTTTTCACGGCAGATTTCCATCAGGGGGTCCAGTTTATCCCGGACGTCACCATCAATGCCGGATTCATAAAAAGCGATTTCACCGATGCCGGAAAGACCTCCATCCAGACACCGTTTGGCCTCTTCAACAGCCGCCTTGTTAAACGGATCAAAACAACACAACCCAACAAGGCGTTCAGGATATCGGGTCACAACCTCCATGACATAGTCATTTTGCAGTTTAAACGTTGCCGAATCTTTCCACGGAAAACCAAAGACCACAGATCTGTCAACACCTTGCTCATCCATTGCAGCAACGATTTCTTTTGCCCCGACGAGTTTTGATCCCGGTGAATCATATAAAAGTTTAAAGGCAGGTTCTGAAGGGAAATACTTTTCCCTGTTTTCACGGATGGCTTTTGGGAAGATGTGCGTATGAAAATCAATGATCATAATGGTAACGTTAAGATTGCTCGGGGGTCAGAGACCAGGTGCCAAGGGTCAGAAAGCGGAATGGATAATCTTTTTTGAAAAGCGTGTACTGTTTGAGTGGTTTAGGGATCGTTAGAAATAACAGACGCATACCGAAATGTTTAATTGACAGAAGTTATTTGTATTAAGGCGAACCCATTGTTATTATATTGATATCTGTTATTTCTTTACGAACCTTTAATCACGAGTTTACACGGTTTGAAAAAAAGCATTATCCATGGAGCGATTCAACCAATAAAAACAAACCCGACCGTGATTCCCGTAGATGCTTATGCAAAGGTTTTAGACTCGGTGTAAGTGTTTACAGGGTGTTTTCCCTCGCTTCACCTTAGCGTCTTCGTGTCTGGTTATTTCAATGATTTCGTTACACGGGGAAATACCCCCTCTAACAGGCGCGGCTGGATTAAAAACTCAGTGCACTTTTAATCTGGGCATAAAGCTGATTGTTATCAAATCCCATCAGAGCCGGGGCTTCAGAAGGACAGACCGCCGAACAGGCCCCGCATCCTTTACACAACGCAGGATTCACTTCAGCCACAAATTCCTGTTTGTCAAACGTAATGGCCCCAAACGGACAGACATTAATACATCCTAAGCATCCTGAACAAAGCTCAGGCCGAATCTGAGAAATAATTCCACCCAGTTTGATGTTTTTCATGGCCAGAACGGTCACCGCTCTGGCCGCTGCGGCCTGGGCCTGTGTGATGGATTCATCGATGGGTTTGGGTGCATGGGCCAGCCCGCACACGAAAACTCCGTCCGTGGCAAAATCCACCGGCCGAAGCTTCACGTGGGCTTCTGCAAAAAAACCGTCCGCATTCACCGGTACTTTATACAGCTGTGCCAGGGGATTCTCTGCCGGTGGCACCACCGCCGACGCCAACACCAAAAGATCCGGACGGATATCCATCATCCTGTCCAGCACCCGGTCCGTGAAACTCACCTTGAGACCTTCGTCCCCGTTCGAAACATTAAAATCTTTATCAAAATCGTACCGGATAAAACCGATGCCCGCAGAACGCGCCTCCCGGTATAGATCCTCCCGCAGACCATACGGTCGTAAACTCCGGTATAAAACAAACACATCCATTTGGGAATTTATCTTTTTGAACTCCAGGGCACTCTTGATGGACTGGGTGCAGCACACCTTGGAACAGTACGGCCGCTCCGGTATCCGGGACCCCACACACTGGACAAACACCGCTGTGCCCACGTCACCCAACGACGGATCCTTGTCGATAAACCGCTGCTGAAGCTCCAATCCGGTGACCACACGGGAATCCTGGCCATACAAATATCCGTCCGGCTTGAGCTCCGAAGCCCCGGAGGCAATGATGGTCACACCGTGCTCGAGAACCCGGCTTTCACCGTTTTGATTGATGGTCGTCTTGAAATTCCCCACAAACCCCTCGACCTGGGCAATCTTGGCATTTAAAAACACCTCGACGTTACGGTCCGAATCCACGGCTTCGATCAATCCGGCCAAATGCTGTTGAATGTCGTCCCCCCGCCACGTCTCGTGAAGGTGCCGGGCCTGACCGCCCAGTACATCCGCCTTGTCGATCAGATAGGTATGATACCCCTGATCCGACATGTTCCGGGCTGCCGCCATACCGGCAACACCCCCGCCGATCACCAACACCGACTGGGTGATCGCCATGGTCGATTCCGTCAACGGCTCCAAAAGACCGGCCTTGGCCACCGCCATTTTCACAATATCTTTCGATTTCTCCGTGGCCCGGTCCGGGTCGTCTTTGTGAACCCAGGAACACTGGTTCCGGATGTTTCCCATCTCGAACAGATATTTGTTGATCCCCGCGTTGATCAGTGTCTCCTGAAACAACGGCTCGTGGGTCTTGGGCGTACACGCCGCCACCACCACACGGTTCAGGTGATGCTCTTTGATGATCTCCGTCATCTTGTCCTGGGTGTCCTGGGAGCAGCTGAACATGTTCTCTTCCACATAAACCACGCCGGGGAGATCTTTTGAAAACTCCACCACTTCCGGCACATCAACGGCCCCTGCAATATTCGTCCCGCACCGGCACACAAATACACCGATCCGGGGCGGCTCTCCCCGAACATCCAACTCCTCGGGGATGTCCCGGGTCTTGGTCAATGACCACCGCACATCTGACAGCCGGCTGCCTGCAACCCCTGCCGCCGCGCTGGAATCGATCACCGAAGCCGGTATGTCCTTGGGACCCTGAAAAATACCGCACACATATATCCCGGGACGAGACGTCTGTACCGGATCAAAGCTGCTGGTGCTCGCAAAGTTGTAATGATCCAGATCAATGCCCCACTTTTTGGCCTCCTCGGCCGTCTTCAGAGAGGCGCTCAACCCCACGGAAAGCACCACCATGTC
>JBFESJ010000065.1:0-15780 GCA_041548585.1 Desulfobacterales bacterium
TGGGCGAAGGCGCAGAGATTCTGGAAGGGAGCACCGATGAAATCATCGATAAACTCGTCGAACTCTTAAAAGCCAAAGGAGGGATCAAATAATGGCCCAACAGGTTTTCGCATATATTATACACAAGAATGGTGTTGTAGACGATACGGCCCTTGAAATGATCACCGCGGCCGGAAAACTCAATACAGATGCTTCGCTTACGGCTGTGGTTGCAGGTTCCGGCGCCGAACTCGATGGGGTGTGTAAAGATGTTGCGTCTTCTTTTGCCGAGGTCTGGAAGATCGATAATGAAGCCCTGGCTTATATCAATGCAGAGGTGATCCGGCCGATGCTGACTCGCATTCTGCCAAAGGAAGGGATCGTCCTGATTCCCCATGAACATTTTGGTATGGATCTGGCGCCAGGCCTTTCCGTAAAACTTGATGCCGCCTTTCTTCCGGATGCTGTCGATTTTGAAGGCATCGAAGATGGGAAACTCAAGGCTATTCGTGAAGAATATTTAGGTCAGGTTAGCACCCATGTCCTTTGCGATATTTCCAAAGGGGCTGTAATTACCGTTCGCCCGGGATCATTTAAGCCTGATGAGAGCAAGAGTACCAGCGGCAACATTGTTGACAAAACCGCCGAAGCCATGGAGGGTGGTCTTGCGGGTAGTGCCCGCCGCTTCCTGGAAGTTGTAGCTGCTGAGGTTGGAGACGTCGATATTACCAAATCGGATATTCTGGTATCTGTTGGCAGGGGAATCGAAGATGAAGACAACCTGGAAATCATATTTGATCTGGCAGAAGCCATGGGCGCAGATGTTGCATGCTCCAGACCGATTGTAGATGCAAAATGGTTGGAGAAGTCCCGCCAGGTCGGAACATCCGGCCAGACCGTCAAACCGAAGGTATATATGGCCCTGGGTATCAGCGGTGCCTTTCAGCACCTGGGCGGTTTAAAGGGTGCGCCTTTTGTTGTTGCGATAAATAAAAATCCTAAAGCACCCATCTTTCAGGCTGCCGATGTCGGTATTGTGGATGACATCCTCGATTTTATTCCCGAACTTACAGACAGGATCAATGAAATAAAAGGGTAAACCCGTATTAGAACCTATCTCAAAAACAATCTAAGTGTCCATAGCGGCGTTGTGAAACGGTTCAAAATGCTTACAGACTGCGTGTATGCTCCGCTTTTTCACCGCTCCACGCCCCCGATTCTCGGGATTTCGCAAAGCTCAACTTGCTATTTCTGAACCCTAATCTTATTTTTGAGATAGGTTATAGAAATTATCAGCCCTCTGCCCTGTTTTTCTTCGGTAGCCGGCTGCTTCGAATTCTGAGGCAGCCGGCTATTTTTCATGTGCATCCTTGTTTGAGTATTATTTCAAAACAAATGTAATTAAGATCACAGCCTTTTTCCCTCTTTTGGATGATGAAAAGCGCAGCTTTTTGAGTTCCTGAAGCGTGCAGGTCTCAAACGATTTTGCGTTATTGAGACCTTTATCCAGATGAACGTTTATGACGTGACCGGCAGGATCTACGACCAGTCTGAAAACAATCTTTCCTTTCAAATGAGATTGTTTTTTCAGCGCCTGTTTGTAGCAGGTATTAAATGAGTGCATCTGTTTTTCAAAAAGTTTTCGGATGGATGTTTCAGACAAACCTCCGGTAACCGTAATTTCTCCCAGTTCGATGACGTCCTTATCATGGGAAGCGGCACCCGTTTCAGGCTCAGTGGTCAGCCGATCTTCTTTTTTATGGGCGATACTTTGTTCAACGACTTTACTTCTCATGCCTAATACCGAGGGCGAAGCGCCATAGGAAGAAAAAACTTTTCCGGCAAAAGCCTTGTTTCCTCCCACCGCATAATCGGAAACACCCTGGGGCAAGGGAAGGGCCTGTTTGACGGTGACAGCCTGCCCATCCTGAACGCGAACCTGCGTGTCCACAGCAACAAATGAGGTGTATGCGGTCAAGAGGTTGTAGGTTAGACCAAGGTTTGTCACTTCTTTGACCCGCTCGTCCTGTTTGCCGAGTCTATTGTAGTCGGATAAAAGGACGATCCGATGCCGCGCCCAAAGGTAGCGGAGCGCCGAGTTCGTTTTCAAAGGCTTTATTTTAGAGACATCAACCTTTTTGAAAAAACGGTGGTCTCCGGTATACCCCTGTAATGAGATGGTGCCACGAGGCCGGCCGTGCCATTTCCCGAACACGATAACAGGCCGATCCGCCAGTACGTCGGGGATACTGGGCGGTTCCACATCGTAAGCATCGAATCGACCGAAGTCGGCCTTAATTCCGGTTAATACCGGTGATTCAATGAGTTTCCGGAACTTTTTTGCCATTGCCGGTGCTTGATCGGGTTTTGTGATGACAAAGGGTTCTCCCATTCCTATTCTTGCCATACCTTCAATCAGGTGTCTGTTGACGCTCGACCCGATTCCGAAAGTAAACATATTGGCATCACCAAGATTCTTGCGCATCAGGTCAAACACCTTTGCTTCAACGGAAACATACCCATCGGTGGCAATGACAATGCTTCGAGAGTACCCTTCGGTTTTTGGAAGAAAAAGCGCTTTGTTGAGTGCCGGTAAAAGTCTTGTCCCGCCGCCCCCGCGTTGCCGTTCAATGGTGTTTATGGCACGCGTGATGTTCTGGGAAGTGGCAGGCAAGGATTTTTCTGCCATCAAATGGGATCCGCCGGCAAACAAAAGAACATTGAACCGGTCTGTTGGACGGAGATTTCCGATGAGATCCTTGAGAAGTTTTTTGGATATATTTAGAGGGAATCCATGCATGGATCCGGATACATCAACGATGAAGATATACTCACGAGGCGGGATCTGATTGTTTTTCACCATTTTGGGAGGCTGCATCATGAGCAGGAAAAAGTTTTCTTCCTTTCCTTCAAAAAGGAGAAGGCCGGTTTGAATCTTATTGCCGGCAAGCCGGTATTTCAAAATGAAGTCCCGGTTGCCGCTCTGTTTTTCGGACGGATCCAGAGTGATCGTGGCAAAAGCGGGCCCTTTGTAATTGATACGGGTCTGGTGGGATGTGCAGGTAATGTCCTTAATGGGCAGACCTGCGGCAAGATCTAAAGCCATATTAAACGTATAGGTCGGCGGTTCTCCCTGGTGGAGATACGGATTGGAAGTCCACGTTTCAGCCGGACCCATTTCATCGGACTGCTGATCCACATAACGCGGCCCCACAACAGTGGGATAGACGAATTCATATACATGGTCTGTGGGAACCATAAGTTCGGTATACCTGAGTTCAACTTTTATAACATCGGAAGGCAAGATATTGGCCACGTTCATCTGAAAAACATTGGGTCGGTGCTGTTCAAGAAGCGATGCACTTTTTCCGGCCTGTTTTGCCTGATTGTATTCATGCCGTGCCTGATCACGTTGGCGGATCTTGGCTGTTATGGTCCGCTCGCCGATGGTCATTTTCATCCCGTAAACAGCGGCCCTTGTGGATGCCGGAAAGACATAGATTGCCTCCAACGGCTTTTTCCCTTCGTTTTTATAAATCTGTGTGACCTTGACGTCGGCGATGACACCCGAAATATTGACTTCAGCCTGTGTGGATTTCAAGGGGAGCCGATCTACCTCCGGATCGGTGCTGTTTACCAAAAAATAAGGGGATAAGGTCCTGTGGGCATTGGTTTCTTGCTGCGCAACCGAAACAGCAGTTGTCATCAACATAACAGCAAGAATGACGATTACAAAAAGTTTTTTCTTGGGAATCATTTTTTTACCTCCTATATTTATTTTTCAATAGTCTCATTTTTTGTTCTTTGAGTTTATTAGACAAGGCGGCTGCAAAAAGGTTCCCAAAAAATTTTTCAAAACGGCAATATAAATCTTTCCGTGCGAGTGTGACCCGATATCTTCAATTCAAGCCCCGCTTTATGGGGGATAAATCGCATAAGCCTTATAATGCTTCAAATGATCCCACGGTGAAATCGGAACTACGTCGCGGATAAAATCACGTCAAAGGCGGATAAATCGGAACATAAATCTGACGATTGCTATCATCACTTCGGGTAGGTGAAATTGATCAGAAACTCCATGGCTTCAAGACGTGTATCAATAAGGGCAGGCGGCGGGGTTTTGAATGTAGCCAACTTTTCTAATTCATTACAAAAAGACCCATAACTTTTGGTGGGGATTTGAACATGAATCGATTTTATTCGTTCTTCTTGTTTGTGGTATTCCACGGCCAAGATTTTGCCTTTTAAGGGCCGAATGATTTGTTTCATTGTGGAAAGAAGGTCGTCTACCGGATCTTTTTGGATGGCCTCGATTTTTCTTCCAAAGGAATGTTTGTCGGCCCTCTCATTTTCAACCGTTTTGTCGTCGCTTTCAAGCAAAGGCGCCGATTCCATGGCAATATCCGGAGCATAAGCACGGCCAATGTCGCCGGTTTTGAGTACAAGGGCAAGTTCTATGGGTTGACCTTTTCCGGCAGATTGCCTTGCCTTTGAAAAAAAAGAGGAAGATGGTTCAGGTTTTACTTGAATCGAAGGTTGAACGGTTGTTTTGTCTTTGGATTTCCGGGCCAACATACGATGCTCGCTGTCCGATAACCTCCCCGGGGCTTCTTCAGCAATGGATAACAGACGTTTCGCTTCCTTTTTAAGTGCCGGTTTTATGTGGTCCGCTTTCGGTGTTTCGGCGAACCCTTCCACTTTGTACGCTTTAGAGGGCTGCATCGTCTGAATTTCCGGTTGCTGAATGTTCCAAACCAGAACAACAAGAATGGCGGCGGTGGCTGCTGCTGCCAGTTGCAACGGTATTTTAATTCGGAAAGGAACAAACAGTTTCCGAACGAGGCGGCTAAAATCAGAGCGCGGTTCCATGCGTTCGTGGATTTTTTCTAAAAAGTCGGACGGCGCCTTCACCGGTTCAAGGTCACCCAGCTCCTCTACCATTGCACGTATTGCAATAAGTTCTTCTTTGCAAATCTTGCAGGCCGAAATATGTTTTTCAACCCCTGCAGTGGCTTTTGCATCTAAAGTGCCATCAATATATTCGGACAAAAGTTCCTGAATTCCGGCACAATCCATTTTATATCCTTCCCTTTAGTTTGCTCCTGAGCGCCAGCCTTCCCCGTGCAAGTCTTGACTTAACAGTACCCAGGTTCAACCCGGTTATATCTACGATTTCCTGATAAGCCAGCCCCTCGATATCGCGCAACACAACCACCCTGTTTTGTTTCTCAGGCAATGAATTTATGGCATTTTGAATCCGCATCATTCTCTCTTTTTTTTCAAGTTGAATCACCGGAGATGGGGAGCCATTTACGATTTCAGCAACAGGGTTGTCGCGTGTTGAACCATCCGAGGTCTCGAGCGAAACGGTCCTTTTATCCCACCTGTATGCGGATGATTTAAGTCTGTTTTTACAGGTATTCATTGCAATTCGATAAAGCCAAGTGGAAAATGTCGATTCAAACCTGAACTTTTTTAAAGATTTGAAGACGTTTATAAAGGTCTCCTGGGCGCAGTCATTGGCTTCCTGATAATCCCCTAAAAAGCGGTAAATCAGGTTAAATAATCTGTCTTTGTGCCTGAGGACCAGTTTGTCAAACGCAGCCCGATCACCGGACTGAATGGCCCGGATCAGCGCCTTGTCTTCTTCAGATGAGTTGACAGGCTTTTTGACGTTTTGTTTATTTAATTTAGACAAAAATTATTCCAAAATGTTCCGCAATCGAGAATTTTTTATGCCATACATCAACTGTTTTACGAATAATTTAGCATAGCCAAGAAAAGGGTTAACCTCAACCATAAATCGCGCTTAACATTAAATTAAGAGCAATTACTTGATCTATCTGTTATGGTTTCGTAAAAGGAAAAAACGACGTTTTACCATCGTATTATGTTTTCGATATTCGACTCAGGATCCTTTCAATGCCTTTAATTTCAAAATCAGAATATAACCCATTGAAAATGTTTTCAAATGAACATGTTCAAACCATTTATCCCACCCTTTTCAGAAAGGTTAAGGGTGTAAATTATGTCCGGGAACGAATTTTTACACCTGATCATGACTTTATTGATCTGGACTGGTCTCGGATGGGTGCCGACAGGGCGGTTATTGTCTCACATGGTCTCGAAGGGCATTCCCGGCGTTCATATGTACTTGGAATGATTAAAGCGTTCAACAAGAGAGGATGGGATGGCATTGCTTTCAATTTCAGGGGGTGCAGCGGCGAACCCAATCGTCTCCTCCGGTCCTATCACTGCGGTGCCACAGAAGACCTTCACACGGTCGTGACGCATGTTATTAATAAAAAGATTTATACGTGTATATCACTTGTCGGTTTCAGTGTGGGGGGTAATTTAACACTAATGTATTTGGGAGAGCAGAATCACACGGTATCTCCGCTGATTAAAAGCGCAGCCGCTGTTTCAGTGCCCTGTGATTTGGAATCAAGTTCCAGAAAACTCGCAGAAAGATCTAACAGGCTCTATATGAAGCGTTTTTTGAAAATGTTTCATGAAAAGATACGGATAAAAATGCAAATCATGCCGGATAAAATCAATGACACGGATTACCATTCAATCCTGACATTCGAAGAATTTGACAACAGGTATACGGCACCCATCCACGGGTTTTCCAGTGCAAAGGACTACTGGACCAAATGCAGTTGCAAAAAATTTCTTTCCGGTATCAATATCCCAGCGCTCCTGATCAATGCTAAAGATGACCCTTTTTTGGATAAGGATTGTTATCCCATAAAAGAAGCAAAAAATAGTCCTTATCTTTTTCTTGAAACGCCTGAATCGGGCGGACATGTGGGTTTCATCGATTTTAACTCAAGCGGTGAATATTGGCATGAAAAGAGAGTCGCCAAGTTTATCACTGGCAATAAATAATGTGATTAAAGACACTTATGCTTCAAAATCCCAAAAATACTTGATTTCAATTTAATAGCATGCGAGACTCGAAATAATAACCGAATAGGGTGATGTTTAATAAAAAACCCTTATCTATTTTAAGGGGTATTGTTGTAAAACAGAATCGTTATGTGGTTGTTTGGCAAAAGGAGGAACAATGGAACTGACAAGCCCTGCTTTTGGTGAAGGCGGAACGATCCCCGACAAATATACCTGTGACGGGACCGATGTGTCTCCACCGCTTAAATGGAATGCCCTCCCAACCGGTACACAGACTCTTGCGCTCATCTGCGATGATCCTGATGCACCGGTGGGCACATGGGTTCACTGGGTATATTATGATATTCCGGCAAAGACAGAAGGCCTCCCTGAAGGAGTGGCACCTATTGATCATCCGGAAGAGGGGGGGACACAGGGAATTAATGATTTCCGAAAGATAGGTTACGGCGGCCCCTGCCCACCGGGCGGTACTCACAGATACTTTTTCAAATTATACGCCCTTGATCGGCGGCTGAACCTGCCTCCCGGAACCACAAAAAAGCAGCTCCTGAACGTAATGGACAATCATATTGTCGGCCAGACACAGTTAATGGGAAAATATCGTCGGTGATTCATTTTCTGTTGTCAGGTTTTACCGTGCTGTCACTCAAACCTAAATTGAGCGATTGCCGAGTTTAGGTCAAAAAAATTTCCCTGATCGCTCCTTGAAACGCTTTTTATTTATAAATCTTGATGAAATGAAAGACATGCGATTCCGATTGGTTGGACCACCATGGTGAATTTTGGAATCGTCTGGGTCAGGCCTTAGATGTATCAAAAGACGTTTCAGAGCCAACGAAAAGTGATTTGGGCAACAACCCGTAAATTCGATATATGAAACATGTTTGCCGACGTCCGGGATCTGTCTTAAAAAATTGCCAAAATATTGACGGGAAGCGATTTTCTATTCAACCTCGAGAGCACTTTTTCAGGCAAAATCTTTTCAACCGCTTAAAAAGAAAGAACTTAATCTGTTATAGCGTTTTTTAAACTATATGGTGGCATGATTCGTGCATTTTTCCGTATGTGCGCCTTTTTGCCCTTTCTACGATACGTATGGGGTTGCATAAACACAAAATATCGGTTAGATACTGGAAAAAAGCGGCTATAATTAGAGGAATCAATATGAGAAAAATACTGTTTATGGTTTTGGCTCTGCTAATTATCAGCCAGGTCGGCTGGGCGGAAGACAAAAGTACGGCAAAAGAACTGCTGGTAAGCAAACTCGAAGCGGCGCTTACGGTATTGCAGAGCAAAAATCTTGGTCAAGAGGACAAGAACAAACAGGTTATGGAAATCGTAGAGCCGATGTTTGATTATAGGCTCATGGCAAAACTCACTTTGGGAAGAAAGTACTGGCCCGGTCTATCAGAAGAAAAGCAAGAGAGATTTACCGATCTTTTTGTTGCACGTTTAAAGGCGTCGTATCTGGATAAACTCTCCCTTTATACAGATGAGAAGGTTGCCTATGAAGCACCTGTTCAGAAAGGGATAAAAGTTCAGATACCGACCAAAGTGATTTCTAAAGATAAAGATATATCCATGTTGTACAAGCTTTATAAGTCGGAACACACCTGGAAGATCTATGACTTAGAGATCGAGGGGGTCAGCCTTATTTCAACATACCGGTCTCAGTTTAACGAGATTCTCAGCAAGGGCACTTTTGATGAGCTTCTACTGAAACTTGAAAAACCGGAAAATAAATAATCGCCGTTAAAAAGGCTCTGTGTTCTAATACGTCTGTTTCAGCAATCCATATGAATATATTTTCTTCCTTGTTCACACAGTTTTTCGATAGAGTCATTCTTGAACGGCCGAAAGTTGTTATTATCTGTCTTATCGTATTGGGTTCATTTTTCGGTTATGCGGCAAAGGACTTCAAGCTAGACGCATCGGCGGAAACCCTGATGCTCGAGAATGACAAGGACCTTCGGTATTCACGACTTATTGATTCCCGGTATGGACTGCAAGATTATCTGGTAATGACCTATGCCCCCAAAGGGGAGTTGTTCTCCGATGCGACGCTCGGAAATCTGTCCCGCCTATGCGATGATTTAAAGAAATTGCAAAGAGTTTCATCGGTTGTTTCAATATTGGACGCTCCTCTCCTTGAAAGTCCGCCGGTTCCGATCAAAGAATTGACCGGGAATATCAAGACCCTTAAATCTCCAACGATTGACAAAAACCTGGCAAAAATCGAATTTAAGAATAGCCCGCTTTATCAAAATCTTTTAGTCAACCCAAATCTTAAAACCACTGCACTGTTGATCTACTTCCCTGTCGACGAGAAATACATTGATTTGTTGAATACCCGTAACCGTTTTAGGGAAAAACAAGCTGATGAAGGTCTCTCTTTAATGGAAGCTTCCGAGTTCAAGAAGGTCATCGAGCAATTTAAGAACTACAGGGACCAGTTGAGAAAGATCCGCCACCAAGATATTGCTTCAATCCGCTCAATTATGGATAATTATCGTCACGATGCCGATCTTTTTCTTGGAGGCGTCAGCATGATCGCAGACGATCTGATCAGCTTTATCAAAAACGATCTAAAAGTATTCGGTCTCGGCGTACTGTTTTTTTTGATCATAACATTGGGCATTATTTTCAGAAAATTACGGTGGATATTTTTGCCCATAATCTGCTGCGGTTTTTCAGTTGTTTCCATGATGGGTCTTTTGGGATTGTTCGACTGGGAAGTCACCGTTATATCGTCGAATTTTATCTCCTTGCAGCTTATCATAACCATGTCCATAACAATTCATTTGATTGTTCGGTACCGCGAACTCTGTATTAAAAAACCTGGTGCTGAGCAACGGGAGCTGATCCTCGAGACCGTTCGTTTGATGGCCAAACCTTGCTTGTATGCTGCCTTGACGACTATCGCCGGGTTTAGTTCACTGCTGCTTTGCAATATTTTGCCGGTGATAACTTTCGGATGGATGATGAGCGCCGGTATCCTCGTATCCTTGGTCATGACATTTCTTTTGTTTCCTTCCATATTGATGCTGATGCGCAAAGAATCGCCAACGGCCCGAAGAAAACCGCGCTTTTCATTAACGCCCTTTTTGGCCCGATATACCGAAGCGCATGGCCTATTAATACTGATAATAAGCTGCGTTGCGTTAGTTTTAACTGCAATCGGCGTAACGAGATTGACGGTTGAGAATAGTTTTATCGACTACTTTAAACACACCACCGAGATTTATCGGGGCATGAAAGTCATCGACCAAAACCTGGGCGGCACAACTCCTCTGGATGTCATGGTTGATTTTGAAAAACCCACGGCAAAAAAACCGGTCTCCATAGGTAAACCCGGTAAAAATAAAAACGATGAATTCGACGCGTTTAATGAATTTGATAAAGCGGAAAAAGAAGATAAATACTGGTTTAATTCTGAAAAAATGATTCTTGTTGAGAAAATTCATGGCTATCTTGACAGTCTCCCGGAAACGGGGAAAGTTCTTTCGTTGGGGACCCTTTTGAAGATAACAGAGAAACTCAACAACAACACGCCTCTGGACAATTTCGAACTGGCCCTGCTCTATAGCGAACTCCCAGACCGGTTCAAGGGCATGGTTTTAACTCCCTATGTGTCCGTTGAACATGATCAGGTCCGTTTTTCGGTCCGTGTCAGAGATTCCGAAAAAACATTGAAACGAAATCAGTTGCTAAAAAAGATCCGTGAAGACCTGATGAGCAAATTCGGATTGGATGAGGATCATGTCCATTTGTCCGGAATGCTGGTGTTGTACAACAATATGTTACAAAGCCTTTTCAAATCACAAATCCAAACGCTGGGAGTGGTTATACTGGCCCTGATGGGCATGTTTATGATTCTGTTCAGATCGTTGAAAATTGCGCTTATTGCCATTTTTCCCAATCTGCTTTCCATTGGGGTGGTCCTCGGCTTCATGGGCTGGTTGAACATCCCACTGGATATGATGACCATCACCATTGCTTCCATCAGTGTCGGAATTGCGGTGGATGATACCATTCACTATATTCACCGGTTCACAAATGAGATTCGTATAGATCAGAACTATATCCAGACATTGCATCGGTGCCATGGAAGCATCGGTCACGCCATGTTCTACACATCGGTAACCATCATCATCGGTTTCTCGATTTTGGTTTTGTCCAATTTTATTCCCAGTATATATTTTGGGCTTTTGACAGGATTGGCCATGTTCATTGCCTTGATCGCAGCGCTGACGCTGTTGCCCGAGCTTTTAGTCGTTTTTAAACCTTTTGGCCCTGAAATCAAAAAGATCTCGAAAGACCCTCGATAGTATGAGAGAAAAACAGTTCATTCGTCTGTTGCCGATTTTTTTGTTTTTCGCTTTTTTGTTCACCGGTTGTGCTCACAAACCTGTGCCTTCAATGCAGTCACCGTCTGACGACGCACCGTTGAATCAACATCAGCAAGCGGCAGCCGGGAATACAGATCAAAATCCATCAAGCCCGGATCGATTCGATGATTTTGAAAAAGAGTTTCTTGAAGAGGAGTTTGAAGCACGTCAGGTTCATGTGGCAGATCCTTTGTCTTCCTGGAACAGGGGGATGTTCCATATCAATGACAAGCTTTACTTCTGGGTATTCAAACCTCTGGCAAAAGGATACAAGGCGATTGCTCCTGATTTTTTCAGATTCGGCATGAAAAATTTTTTCTATAATCTTATGACCCCGATACGATTTGCCAACTGTATTTTCCAAGGGAAAGGGAATGCGGCCGCGTCTGAATTTACCAAATTTGTTCTAAACACCACGGCAGGTGTTCTTGGGTTTGCGAACCCGGCAGGTCAATATCCTGAACTTAATCTTTCCGATGATGAGGACCTTGGCCAGACATTTGCAAAATATGGCATCGGAAATGGATTTTACATTGTATGGCCGGTCCTGGGGCCGTCCACGCTTCGTGATTCTTTTGGGTTGGCAGGTGACTTTTTTTTAAATCCACTCAGTTATGTTAAGCCAATTGAAGCGGAACTGGCCGTCAAGGGTTTCGACATCATTAATCGAACGTCTTTTCACATCGGGGAGTATGAGGCGCTAAAAGAAGCGTCCGTAGATCCTTACATAGCAGTGCGTAATTCTTATCTCCAGTTCAGAGAGAAGAAAATAAAACAATGACGTTCTTGAAAGCTGCCGATCCATTTTTACAAACCACATAGAGCGGGTTGAACTGTGATTCAGGATGATTTTCAAGTCTTCATTCAGATTGCCACATGTTGTGCGTATATTTCGTTTTGGAAGAAAAGGGTTGAATTTACATCATGTCTGTTTTAAAAGGCAGGCAAATTTTTGATGAGAGGAAATAAAAGCTTTAATATGTTTTTAGATCGACGCCGTTTTTTAAAAATCTGGGCCCAAGCGGCCTTGTGCAGCGCATTCCCCGTATCGGCCATGGCCTCCATTAATCGTTCATTGGGGTCAAAACGATTTCTGTACTTGTATAATACGCACACCCGTGAAAGGCTTGATGTGTGTTATTACGCCCAGGGTCGATATTTGGCCAACTCCCTGACCAAAATTGACCATATTCTCCGCGATCATCGTACAGAGGAAACTATACCTATCCATAAAGGACTGCTGAATCTTCTATATTCCATTTCTACGACCCTTGATCGGCCGGTCCGGTTCCACGTTGTTTCCGGGTATCGTTCTCCTGAAACAAACACCATTCTACGTAAAAAAAGTAAATATGTTGCCAAGCATAGTTTACACATGCGCGGTGAAGCAGCCGACATCCGAGTCCCCGATTGTGATACGAGATGGTTACGGAATATCACTATGAAGTTGCAAGCCGGCGGCGTAGGGTACTATCCGAAATCCGATTTTGTACATGTGGATATCGGAGACGTAAGGCACTGGTAAGCTTATTGCTCAACGGGCTTTGCCATAGTTAATACAATGTAAATGGTCTAAACATATTTAAAAAATTGCGCTAAGCCTCGGGGAACCGCTCTTTCAAGGCACGATCCAGTGGCCCGTCACGGTCGTAAATATCACTGCGGAAGTTTAGCCCGCCGGTTTCGTCCACCCATGCCGTCCAGTATTCTAAGTGAACGGCGATGGGACTCTGAAGTTGAATAACCTTTGATGACCCGTTTTCGATGGCGTCCATTAATTTTTCCCGCGTCCACTCCGGATCGTTCTTCAAAAGATAGACGGCAAGATCAATGGGCTTTTCCGTCCGAATACACCCCGAACTAAAATTACGATTTGTTTCTTTAAAGTGTAACCGTTTGGGCGTATCATGAAGATATACCGCGAACTTATTGGGGAAGATAAATTTAACTCGACCCAGGGGATTTCTGGGCCCTGGATCCTGGCGGAGTTTGTAAGTGAAGTTTTGGCCCTCAATCTTATCCCAGGCGATGGTGTCCGGATCTATTTCAACCGCTCCATTACGCCAATCTTTGAAAACTTTAATCCTTTGTTGTTCAATATAACCAACGTCTTTCTGAATTTTTGGAAGAACATCTTTGATGGCAAGACTTTGCGGAATATTCCAGTATGGATTGATCACCATGTAGGTCATTTTTGTGCTGAAAACCGGTGTGCGGCGATAGGGCCTTCCCACAACCACACGCATTTCCAGCGCGCGACGACGGTTTTCGGTTACCCATAATTTAAAGTCGGCAATGTTCACAACAAGATATCGATTCCCAAGATCACGGGGGACCCAGCGCCAACGTTCCATGTTAAGTTCTATCTGGCGAATCCGTTTGTGAATCGGTGTGTTTAACATTTCCAGTGTACGTGGTCCAACGATACCGTCTTGTTTTAGTCCATGCCGTTTTTGGAATCTTAGAACTGCCGCTTCGACGGCTTCATCAAAAAGATCCGCCTGGTCTTTATCGAAATCGTTGAGATCACCAAAAATAATCAATCGTTTACGGAGATATTGAACAGACGGTCCCTTATCGTCTTTTCGCAAACCGGTTCCGGACAGCAAGGATGACCTGTGAGCCTCTTTTGCAATATTTCGATAGTGTGCTAAATATTTTTTGAGCCCTGTATATCCGGCATGAGATGGGCGCAACCCTTTTAACGTTTTCTTTATTTGATTTGAATGGAGTGCGGATTGGAGTATATTTATAAGGTCAGCCGTCGGAATTGCGACCTTCCAATCGGTATGGAGGATTTCCGGATTAACACGGCCGGCAAGCAAATGTGAACCATACAACATAAAGGCATCTGTAAGGAGCAAATCAAAATCTGCCAACAGTTCAGGATCGATCGTGTCTTCCACGGACTGTTTTTTTTCGATTTTTTCCAGCAATGACATAATTATGGGTAGATGATAGGCATCCGGTCTCAGGCCTTCTGTGTAAGCACTGTTGATCTTTGTGATGAGGGACTCTGCTTGGGGTAAAATTCCGCTGCTTGAACACCAGGCAGGGGAGAAACCTCGGCGTTGGTAAAAGAGCGGAATTTGTGAAAGCCCACAAATCAATTCCCCGCTGCAGCGAAACTTTTCCTTGGTTGCTTGCCGTTCAATCTTCTTTTTTATGTGATTTTTAATGAGACTTAAATCTATGGGATCAGCAAAGATTTGAGTATTTGAAAGAACATAAACAGCCACCATCAAAGCAATGATGAAAAAAATGTATCGAGAAAAATTTCTATTATGTTTCAACATTTCAATAAAAAAAAGTATCTCTGTAGCAGGTTACGCTTTGTAACCATTTTAGAAGAAGTATCGATTTAAGGGTTTTAACGAGTTAAAATCATCTTGATAGAGCAAAGCAAAATAACATAAAAGAATATTATCGTCAAAATCAAAAAATCATTCATCCCATTTATGTCATAAAAAAGAGGTTATTATGCCCGATGATAAAAATGGTCTGGCGCTTGTGTTGAGTGGAGGCGGAGCGCGGGCCGCCTATCAAGTCGGCTTTTTGAGGTGCCTTGCCCGGCATTTCCCTGACCTCAATATTCCCATCATTACCGGGGTTTCCGCCGGAGCGATCAATGCGGCCTTTCTGGCGGGTTGTCAGGGGAATTTTAGAGAGGCTGTGGCAGAACTATCCAGGCTATGGCTTGGACTTACCGTTGACCAGGTTTTTTGTGTAGATACATGGGAACTTGTTCGGAATGTATTTCGTTGGGGAATGCGTTTGATTTCCGGCGGTATTCCAAAGGAATCGTCGGCGAAAAGTCTGCTGGACCCAACGCCGCTTTGGATGCTTCTGCAACGGAAACTTTCACCCCAGGGAAATGTGATTGCCGGGATTCACAACAACTTGCGAAATGGAAGACTTAAAGCTTTTGCAATTACCGGGACCGACTATGCCACCGGACAGGCTGTAACATGGGTTCAAGGGGAAAAAGTCAGAATGTGGCAACGACCCTGGCGACGGAGCGAAATCGCAGAAATTACCATCGACCACATTATGTCTTCGGCATCCTTGCCGCTTCTTTTCCCGGCCGTAAGAGTTGGGAATTCGTGGTTTGGTGATGGCGGTATACGACAATCTGCACCTTTGTCACCGGCGATATATCTCGGTGCAAAGCGCATTCTATCGATATCGACGCGTTACATCCGATCCATGGAAGAGGCAAACATGCCTGCGTGTATGGGATATCCCCCGCCTGCACAAATCGGAGGAGTTTTGTTGAATGCGATTTTTCTGGATGCGCTGGATCAGGACGTTCGAACGCTGGAACGTATGAACCAATTGCTGGGGAATATCACCAAAGATAAACATGGGAAACGGCGTATCGTTGATTTCTTTGTCATGCGTCCTTCAGAGGATCTGGGGAAACTAGCGGGGGGATTTGAGACGGAATTGCCGTATATGTTTCGTTATCTTTCCAGGGGGTTAGGTACCCTTGAGACCAAAA
>JBFESJ010000066.1:0-15698 GCA_041548585.1 Desulfobacterales bacterium
AAGAAGTTATCGACGTGGCCCAAAAAGCCGCGCCCAGACTTGAAGCGGTTTTAAAAAATGTCGTCGAAAAAATGTAATCTATGATGAATATTTTGGTTTTTCAATGACACGACCGACATTGACCAATGTTTAATCTTGTGTGCCGCTCAGAAACGTATAAAACTCAGGACGCCGATCCTGGAGTATATCGTTCCTGTCGGTCATGAATTTGTCTCTGGCAAGACTTAGATCAATCTCAACGATATAAAGCTCTTCCTGATCCGACGTTGCGCGATAGACGATCTCGCCTTTTGGCGCGGCCACTTGACTTTGGCCTGTGAATCTGATCTCTCCCTGTGGGCGTATGTCCGCGCCGAGTCGGTTGGCGGTTACTGCATACACAGAATTCTCAAGACAACGCGTCAACATGGCCTGTTGGCACAACGGCAGTACAAGGTTCGACGGGTGGCACAGAACATCGGCCCCTTGAAGGGCGAGTACCCGGGAAACCTCAGGAAAGGCCCAGTCAAAACAGACCATCATGCCGATCTTTGCATCCCGAACTTCAACGGTCTCAAGTGGTGTATCGCCTGGATCAAAATATTTTTTTTCCATGTTGAAAAGATGAAGTTTTCGATAGGTGTGAAGGATTCCCCCGGGACCGATGAGTAACGCACTGTTAAATATTTTATCCGCGCATTTTTCTGCAAAACCGGTAATCAAGAAAAAATTGCGCTCGCGACACAGTTGCGTCAAGCCATTGACGGTTGACGATTTGTTCGGATCTTCGGATAATGATATCAATTCCGAGCGATCCTGAAAATAATAGCCGGTGAAGGCCAGCTCGGGAAGAACGATCAGGTCGGCATCAACATTTCTTAGAGCGGAGAGAACTCTTGCGAGGTTTTGGCTCACCTCGCCAAACTTCGGCTCGAACTGGAAAAATCCGATTTTCAACATATCGTCACCATTAAGTAGTGTCCATCCATAAACGTTTTATATATACCCCGTACCCTTTTTTTTCGAGATCCGCTTTGGGAATGAAGCGAAGTGATGCGGAGTTAATGCAATACCGCAACCCCGTGGGTCTGGGTCCATCATTAAACACATGCCCCAGGTGAGAATCGCCATTTTTGCTTCGAACTTCCGTTCGAGTCATGAATAAGCTGCGGTCTTTTTTTTCAATGACATTCTCCGGTTCAAGGGGTTTCGTAAAACTTGGCCATCCGGTTCCGGAGTCAAACTTGTCCAAAGAGCTGAATAGCGGCTCACCAGATACAATATCCACGTAGATGCCCTCTTTTTTATTGTTCCAGTATTCATTGTCGAAAGGTGGCTCGGTGCCGTCTTTCTGGGTGACTTTGTACTGAAGCGGGGTCAATTTCGTCTGCAATATTTCATCACCGGGCTTTGAATATTTTGGTCGGCTTGATTTTTTTAGCGTTTTTTTACCAGAATCTCCCCACACGCGTTTGAGAAATTGATCCCTGCCGGACCCGTTACGATAATTCTTGTATGGAATGGGGTTCTTCTTGTAGTAGTTCTGATGATAGTCTTCTGCGGGATAGAAAACTGAAAGCTTGACGATTTCCGTTACAATCGGTTTGTCAAACCGTCCGGAAGCGGCAAGCTCCGCTTTGGATGCTTCTGCCAACCCTTTTTGTTCCTCGTTATGGTAAAAAATCGCTGTCCGGTATTGTGATCCTCTGTCAACGAATTGCCCGCCAGGATCTGCAGGATCCACATGCCGCCAGAAAATTTCCAGTAGCGCTTTGTAGCTCACTTTACTCGGATCATACGTAACCTGAATGACCTCGGTGTGGCCTGTGCCACCGCCGGAAACTTCCGTATACGTCGGGTGGTCTTTGTGCCCCCCGGTGTAACCGGAGATGACTTCAATGACGCCATCAACCTTTTCAAAGTCGGACTCCGTGCACCAGAAGCAGCCACCGGCAAATGTCGCTTTTTCAAATCCGCTGTTGTTTTTTTCCATGATTTCCCTCATCAGTTGATCCTTGCCATCAGCAGGATTTTTTCCCCCGTAAAACAGCAAGGCGATAACAGCAATGTAACATGCGTATTTTATTTTTTTATTTATGGCAGCCATGATTTCATCTGTTCGGATTTAACACATTTTGAACGGCAGTACCATTTTCGAATATTTTAAATATGGGGTATTATCCCTCTCTTGACAATAAGGTGTTATTGTATAAGAAATGTTAATACTTGAATATCGCATGTCAACTTTAGATCCCCAACCGCCAAACACGAAAAACAATGCATTTTGATATTGTCATCCATAACGGCACCATTATCACGATGAATTCTGATTTTGATATCATTAAAAATGGTGTTCTCTGCACAAAGAACGACCAAATTGTTAAGGTTGAAGCACGGACATCCAATTTGCCGCTGCCTGAAGCCCAAAACATTATCAATGCCAAAGAGGGCATTATCATGCCGGGCCTTGTGAATACCCACACCCACCTTCCCATGTCACTGTTCAGGGGCTTAGCGGATGACCTTCCCCTTTCCAAATGGTTGAATGAACACATCTTTCCCGCTGAAACAAAACATATCAATCCTGAATCCGTAAGACTCGGAGCGCTACTTTCGTGTGCAGAAATGTTGCTGTCGGGAACGACCACCTGCTGTGACGGATATTTTCTTGAAGACAATGTTGCATCGGCGGTTAATGAAATCGGGATGCGTGCGGTACTCGGTCAGGGCGTTATCGATTTCCCGGCTCCCGGAGTACCGGATCCGGTTGACAACGTCAACAACGCCCTAAAGTTCATCCAAAGATGGGACGGTGTAACACCGCTAATCATTCCTTCGATATTTTGTCATTCGCCGTATACCTGTTCAGAAAAGACATTAAAAAAGGCCAAGGATGCCGCCGACGCCAAGGGTGTTCTTTTTCAGATTCATGTGGCGGAAACCAAGGATGAATACCTCCGGATTCAGACAAAACATCACACTACGCCGATAAAATACCTGGATAAAATCGGCATTATCGATCAAAACACTCTCTTGGTCCATGCTGTCTGGCTTAACGATCATGACATTGAAATTATTGGAAAAAACCGGGCGAACGTCTCTCATAATCCTGAAAGCAACATGAAGCTTGCATCGGGGATTGCACCGGTTCCAGCGTTGTTGAAGGCCGGGGTAACGGTGGGTTTGGGTACCGACAGTTGCGCCAGCAACAACAATCTGGATCTATTTTCAGAAATGGATTCGGCGGCCAAACTTCACAAGGTAAATGCCATGGATCCCACGCTGATGGATGCCGTTACCGTACTAAAAATGGCTTCCATCGAAGGGGCGAAAGCCTTGGGTCTTCAAGATATCACCGGTTCATTGGAAATCGGAAAGAAAGCGGATGTCATTGTCATCGATACCCATAAACCCCATCTTGTTCCGGTTTACAACCCGGTGTCTCATATCGTCTATGCCGCACAGGGATCGGATGTCCGGGATGTCATCGTTGCCGGGTGCATCCTCCTCAAGGATCGAAAACTACTCACAGTTGATTTAGAGGACATCCTCGAAAAGGTTGTTAAGTTCAGTGAAGACATAAACCCTAACGTTGCATAAAAAACAGTGATTCCTACGTATAGTATTCTCTTATCAAAGGTTTGGATGCGGCTGAGATCTATAGATGATATAACAGGATTCGTAGTGATGATTTGAACCCCAATCCTTACAACTTCCAGGATCGCCCTCATTCATCAAGAAGGAATGCATCACAAAAATCGGCTGAGCAATTAAGACTAAGACCACAATATGTTGATTTTTCCTTTCTCAATCCAGCCTAAAAAATGAGATTTATCCAAGTGTGGTACTCATAAGGTATTAAATTCATTAGGGGATTTTATGCCACAACGATAAAATGCAGGTATCCAAAAGTACACTCACCAAAGGTCTGGACTAGGATAGGGTATATATATATCGATCCTGACGTTGCAGCCCCCTTTCGAGATCTGGTGGCCATCGACCAACGAATTTGGAGACAAGCTAAAAATTGCCTATGTGGTCTTTACCCAGGTGATACGAGACCTCTATTTTTCCCCGAACTTCAAAAATATTCTACCCTGAAGCTACAGAAAGTCCATCAATTGGGAAAAAACTAGTCGACCGATATAGATGACCATTTCCCCCTGTGTTTTCCAGAATTATGGCCAAAAATCGGTTTTCAATTCGACAACCAAATTTTTATATTGATAATTTTTTAGACACAGTAGCTAAGCCTCCTAAGTTTACTATATTCTGGATAACAGTAAAAAAAACCCTAAGTTTTTTACATAAAGTGCCGAAATATATATTGACGTTTTTTTAGAAGTTGAACTTTTAATTGATTTTTAAACGGTCAATAGAATTTTATCGAGGCAGTCTTTATGAATGAAGAAAAAGGAATCTTCAAAATGATTAATTTGGGGAAATCAATCCAACATCATTTTTTGAGGAAATGTCATTGGGGCTGTATGGTGCTCTTATTGAGCTTTCTTTTAATTTGCAGTCCCTTTGTGATTGGAAGCGCAAGAGCAACAAACATCTCTGCAGAAAGTTTGACCGATTTGACGGAACTCAGTATCGAAGACCTGATGAATATCGAAGTTGTTTCTGTTTCAAAAAAAGCCCAGAAATTCTCTGATTCGGCTGCAGCGATATTTGTCATTACCCAGGAAGACATTCGGAGATCCGGCGTAAACAGCATACCCGACGCCTTGCGAATGGTCCCTGGCATCCAGGTTGCACGGATCGATGCGAATAAATGGGCCATTGGTTCTCGGGGTTTCGGCAGCAGGTTTACAAACAAATTGCTGGTAATGATGGACGGGCGAACCATATACACGCCGCTTTACTCCGGTGTTTTTTGGGACACTCAAGACACAGTGCTTGAAGATATAGACCGGATTGAGGTCATCCGCGGACCGGGAGCGGCCATGTGGGGCGCCAATGCCGTGAATGGTGTGATCAATATCATTACGAAAAAAGCAAGTGAAACTCAGGGTACACTGATTACAGCCGGTGCCGGTAGCGAAGAGCGTGTTTTCAGCACGGTTCGATATGGCGGAAAGATGAATGAAAACGGACATTACCGGCTATATGGCAAATATCTCAACCGTGATAATTCCCCCGAACGCGACGGAACTGAAGGTTTAGATGAATGGGATGCCAAGCGGGCAGGAGTCCGGTTGGATTGGAATGATTCTTTTACGATAATTGGGGATATTTTCAAAGGTGATGCCGGCGGTAGAATCAATTCGGTGACCTTTACGCCCCCCTACAGCCAAATCATTGAAGATGACATCGAAAACAACGGCGGAAATATTTTGCTGCGGTGGGACAAGTTAATAACCGATACATCCGATTTCTCTGCTCAGATTTATTACGATCGGCTCGAATATAAGTTTAGCCTCTTGGGAACGAAAGTCGACACGTTTGATATCGATATTCAGCATCGGTTTCCTCTGGGAAAACGTCAGGAAATCATTTGGGGACTCGGTTACCGCTATATTCATGATGACATTGACAACAGCGCCACACTGTCGCTGATCCCCGATCAGGATGAGTACAATTTAATAAGTGGGTTCATCCAGGATGAAATTTCATTTCTGGATAAAACACTTCGCCTTATTATCGGATCAAAGTTCGAACACAATGACTTTACCGGGTTCGAAATCCAGCCGAATATGCGAATCTTGTGGTCGCCCAAAGATCGATATTCGGTCTGGGCCGCTGTTTCCAGAGCTGTAAGGACACCGAACCGTGTAGAACATGGCCTCAAAATCGACAACGCCGTGATGCCTCCAGGTTCGTTACTTCCGGGTTGGCCAGGAGCAGGTGTGGTGAGGATTTTGGGAAACACCGATTTCGATTCCGAAGATCTCATCGCCTTCGAGTGTGGCTTTAGATCATGGTTTATGGACACCCTGTCCATTGATGTTGCTGCCTATTATAATATTTACAACAACCTGCGTGATCAAACCGCCGATGCCCAATTTGTGGATATGTCGTTTTCCCCTCCGGTTCTCATTTTACCCTTTAAAAATAACAACAATATGGATGGTGAAACCTATGGCGTAGAACTGGCTGCTGATTATCGGCCGTTTGAATGGTGGAAACTCAAAGCTGCCTATACCTTCCTTCAAATTAACCTTCATTCCGACGACCTTTTAACTCTTGGAATGGAACAAAGTGAGGAAGGAAGTAGTCCCCACAATCAAATATCCTTGCGTTCAACCATGGATTTAATGAAGAATTTTGAACTGGATTTATGGGGCCGGTACGTGGACTGTCTTGCCGCGCAGAATGTGGACAGCTATATTACCATGGATGCTAGATTGGCCTGGAGACCGTCGAAAAAGCTGGAGGTCGCTGTTGTTGGACAAAACCTGTTTGACAAATCACATCCTGAATTTGAGCCTCAATTTCTGCAAACCCTACCGACGGAAGTTGAACGGGGAGTGTATTTAAAAGCCACCCTCTCATTTTGACCGAAACAGTGGCTACTACAAAAATGGGAATGATATTTAGTCGGATATTACCAGGTTCAACCATGCGCCAACATAGAAACAGGACATTCGAAATAATAAGGGGTCTCTTACTTTTCCTGACATTTCTCTTTTTGATGATTCAGCCAATCGGGCGAGCCTACGCAAAAGAATCCCTCGAATACCGTGTCAAGGCAGCATTCCTCTATAATTTTACAAAATTTGTGAAATGGCCCGAAAAAGCGTTTGCGAATACAGCATCACCGATTAAAATTTGCATTTTGGGAGACTCTCCTTTTGGGGCATCGCTGGAGGCAATTGAAAATAAAACAGCCGGCGGCAGAAAATTTGTGATTTTTGAAACCAAGAGCGTAGATGATATCGACGATTGTCATGTTCTTTTCATAAGTAATGGTTCGGAAAAAGAGTTTTTCAGTTCGATTGAGCGCATTCAGGAAAAGAACATTCTCACCGTAGGAGACAAACAGAGCCTTGCTCGAAAAGGTTGTGTTATTAATTTCATCGTGGTCAACAATAAAGTCCGGTTTGAAATTAATACAAAGTCCGCAGAGAGGGCTAATCTGAAGATCAGTTCACAATTGCTAAAAATCGCCAGGATCGTTGAGGATGAATAGGAGATTATAATGCTGTCTTTTCGTAATGCCTCGATCAAGAGAAAGCTTCTGGCAAGTATCATGGTAACCTGCCTCGTTTCTCTGATCCTTTCGTCTGCAGTGTTTATGGCTTTCCAGATAATCTATTACAAAAAGTCAACCATAAAGGGATTGGCCACTCTAGCTGAAATGATCGGCGCCAACAGCACTGCAGCCATCGTCTTCAACGATTCCGGTTCGGCTGAACAGACACTCGCCGCATTGAAGGCTGAACCTACAATCACTGAAGCCTTAATATTTACGCCAAAAAATGAACTGTTCGCAACATATGCCACGACGCGAAAGGTTAATTCATCTTCAACACCGACTACCGAAAAAGAGGGGCATCTCTTCAAAGGTAATTTATTAACACTTTGGAGACATATAGTATTTGACGGAAATAAAATTGGGACTGTGTATATAAAATCGGACTTAAAGCCTTTTTACCGTCAGATCAAGCAGTTCTTGGTGATAATGGGCGCTATCATGATTTTTTCGGCGGGTCTTTCTTATTTGCTGGCAACTAAATTTAGAAAAAACATATCGACACCGATTTTGAGTCTTGCCGAGTCGATGAAGAATGTCTCGAACAACAAAAATTATTCAATCCGACTCAGAAACACCACAAGAGATGAGCTGGGATCGCTTATCAAAGGTTTTAACAACATGCTCGAGCAAATCGAAATTAGAGACAAAGAGCTTGAAAAGCATCGACATCATCTTGAGGATGAAGTCGAAAAAAGGACGCAGGAACTCGTCGAAACCAATACTAACTTAGAGCAGGCAATTAATGAAATGGAGGCTGCAAAGAGATCCGCTGAGCTCGCAAATAAAGCAAAAAGCGATTTTTTGGCCAACATGAGCCATGAATTGAGGACACCACTGAATCATATTATTGGATTTACCGAACTGGTGGTTGATAAAAACTTTGGAGGCTTAAACAAAACACAGGAAGAATATTTGAATGATGTTCTCACCAGCAGCCATCATTTGCTATCCCTCATCAACGATATTTTAGATTTATCTAAGGTGGAAGCAGGCAAAATAGAAGTCGAACCTTCAAGTATAAATCTGAAAAATCTGCTTGAAAACGGCCTGACCATGGTAAAAGAAAAGGCGATAAAGCATGGCTTGCAGATGGAGCTCGACATTAACGGCATCCCCGATTTCATCACAGCGGACGAGCGCAAAATGAAACAGATCATCTACAATCTGCTGTCCAATTCAGTTAAATTCACTTCTGACGGTGGACAGATTCAAGTAACCGCACAAATGATGAATAGTGATGCCCTCCAATCTCGTTTAGAAGATAGTGGATTCTCCCCTTTAAGTTCTGAATCAGTCGACAACAATAAGGAGTGGATCCTGCTTTCCGTTAAAGATACCGGCATTGGCATAAAACCGGAGGAACTCGGCCGGATATTCAATCCTTTCGAGCAGGTTGAAAATTCTATAGGCAAGAAATATCAGGGAACCGGCTTAGGGCTCACATTGGTCAAAAACATGATTGAACTTCATGGCGGAAGAATTTGGGTTGAAAGTAAAGGCATCGGCAAAGGTGCGCGATTTTCGTTTGTAATACCGGCGAATATCGATTCTGACGCATAGAATTAGGAGTCCAAGAGATGGAAAACCAAAAGGTTTTGGTTGTTGAGGACAATCCATTAAATATGAAGCTGGTGAAAACGCTTCTTGAGCTTGGGAGATTCCAGATCATCGAGGCGGAAACCGCCCAAAAAGGCATCAATCTGGCCAAGGAAATAATTCCGGATCTTATTTTGATGGACATCCAGTTACCTGATATGGACGGACTTAGCGCCGTCAGGGCTATCAGGCAGGCTGAGTCCACTAATCATATACCTATTGTCGCACTTACCGCCTATGCAATGCAAGGTGATGAGGAAAAAGCACTGAACGCAGGTTGCACAGGATACATTACAAAACCTGTTAAAACAAAGAGTTTCCTAAACAAAATCAATAAATATTTAAATCAAGATGTGAAGGAACATTCATATAATCAAACACAAATCCGTGATCACCGCCACAAAATCTTGATTGTTGATGACGACCCTTTAAATGTGAAGCTCCTCGATGCGAGCCTATCCTGCGAAGATTATAGGATTTTCAGTGCTCACGATGGGTCGACAGCACTTGAAGAAGTCGAAACAATTCAGCCTGATCTCATACTGCTGGACATCATGATGCCGGGTATAGATGGTTATGAAGTAACAAGACGACTTAAGACTTCAGCCAAAACGAGAGATATACCGATCATACTGATCACCTCATTGACCGGGATAGATGATAAAAACAAAGGGATGCAAGCAGGTGCTGATGAATTTTTAAATAAACCGATAAACACCACCGAGCTATTAGCTCGGGTCAAATCTCTCATTCGACTCAAAAAGTATCATGAACAGTTAAATTCGAGGAATAAATCGGAGGTATCATTCGTAACATCGCCCCAGTCCATAGCCCCCTCTATACCGGAAAAGGAAATGCCGGTGGTTCTTCTGGCGGAAGACAATGAAAACGATCTCCGTTTGTTAAGGGCTCATTTAAATGGTCAATCTTATCAGATAAAATATGTCAGGACCGGCGAAGAAGCATTATCTTTTTGCTTGAAACAAAAAGCGGATTTACTGATCTTAGATGTTATCCTCCCTGGCATCAATGGTTTTGATGTCTGTCGGCAGTTGAAAAACAACGACGCAACCAGAAAAATTCAAATCTTGATGGTAACCTCTTTGAACGACCTTGAAAGTCGAATTAGGGGGATAGAGTTTGGTGCTGATGATTTTCTAATCAAACCGATTCACAAAGATGAATTTATCGTGCGAGTAAGGGCACTGCTTCGGAAAAAATCATATTTGGATATGTTGAGTAAAAAATATGAATCTGCTCTATATGCCGCCATCACCGACCAATTGACTGGTCTTTATAATCGGGACTATTTTAATCATTTTATGGATTATGAAATTAAAAGATGCGATCGCCAGAATCAAACGATGGGACTGGTTATGCTAGACATCGACGATTTTAAAGCTGTTAACGATACTTACGGACATCTTACAGGCGATCGGATTTTAGAGAAATTTGGTGCTTTAATAAAAAATCAAATTCGAGATATCGATCTGGTGGCTCGCTACGGAGGAGAAGAGTTTGCTGTGGTTTTACCCTATGTCAATCGGGATCAGGCTGAAAGCATTGCAGAGCGGATCAGGAAAACGGTGAGTGCGTTTGATTTTTTTAATCAACAGGAAGGACCGGCTTTAAAAATAACCATCAGTTTGGGCACTGCATTATATCCTGAGCACGCCAAAACAGTAGCGGGTTTGATTGAAAAAGCGGACAAAGCACTCTATTGCGCGAAAAAAGACGGAAAAAATGTTGTTCGAAAGTATTCTTAAGAATCAAAATAATAAGTTCTTTTTCTTTAAGGGTTAGGAGTTATGGAGTCGATCTCAGATAATATAGCGCTCTTGGATGAAAGAAGGCTGATTGACCCTACAGACATAAACACCTATGAAAAACAGGTGGGCGCGCCTTTCATCGACAGCTTGACAGGTCTTCCGAATCATGGGTTCTTCAGCATGACATTGGATCGTGAAACCAAACGATCTGAGCGCTATGGTTCCCACATCAGCGTTGGGCTGGTCAACATAGATTCTTTTAGGCTACTCAATAAGAGTAAAGGCAGTGTGGAGGGAGACCGAATCATTAGAAAAGTAGCGGAATGTATCCAAAACAGCATCCGGCAGGTTGACCTTGCCGCCAGGTTGTATGGCGACCTTTTCGCCGTAATTTTTACAGAGTCTGCCCTCGAGAACGCCGTGAATGCTGCAGAACGGATCCGTTCGAATGTAGAAAAAATGCAAAACCAAATGGTTACGATCAGCATCGGTCTCAGTGGATATCCAAAACATACGAAAAAGTCATCTTCTCTCTTACAAGAGGCATATGCAGCACTCATCAAAGCAAAAACAAGAGGGAAAAATTGTATTTCCTATACGAAAGAAACAGCGAGTGAGGTTAATAGGATTGCACCCAATGTTCTCATTGTGGATGATATCCCAAAAAATCTGAAGCTATTAGAGGCGTTGCTTCAACCACTGCGCTATCAAGTGTTTAAAGCAGACAGCGGAGAAGCTGCCTTGGATATTATGGGTAAAATCGATGTAGATCTTGTCTTGCTCGATGTGATGATGCCAGGTATGGATGGGTTCGAGGTGTGCCGAAGAATTAAAAATGATCCCGAACTCAGAATAGTTCCCATCATTTTAGTTACGGCATTGGAGGATTCGGAATCAAAAATTAAAGGGATCGAAGCCGGGGCCGATGATTTTATTTCTAAGCCACCCAACAAGGCTGAGTTACTAGCTCGTACCAGATCCCTAATCAAGCTCAAGCGGATCAACAGTAATCTGGCCGATATTGAAAATGTTCTTTTTTCGCTTGCCAAAACCGTGGAAGCGAAAGATGCGTATACGCACGGGCATATTGAACGGGTTTCGAACTTATCTATGGTTTTGGGGCGGAAACTGGGCTTGAATGAAAAGGAGCTTGAGGCATTGAAATATGGCGGCGTTCTTCATGATATCGGAAAGATAGCGGTGCCGGCCAAGATTTTGAACAAGCCGGGACGATTGAATGAAGAAGAGTGGGAAGTGATGAAATCACATTCTCTTGTGGGATATCAAATCGGTCTGCCTTTGGAAAAAAACCTTGGTCCGGCTTTGGATGTGATTCGCTACCACCATGAAAAAATGGACGGCAGCGGATATCCGGACAACCTTAAAGGAGAAGATATACCGATTGTCGCAAGAATTGTAGCGGTTACGGATGTCTATGATGCGATGATAACGGACAGACCCTATCGAAAAGGAATGTCTCAGAAGGAAGCGTGTGACAATCTTCTTAAAGAAGCCGAAAATGGAAAACTTGACCGTGAAATAGTCCAACTGTTGATTGATTATCTCACATCCAATTATTGAAAACCCAAGTTTGAGCCCTCGTAAAAAGTCGAATTTAATAACTTCAGGCACAATATATTGTTTTTTTATCAAAAAGTCCGCTAATGCGGACTTTTTGATAAAACCGTCAAGTTTTAATTCGCCAATTCTTCTTTCTGTTGTGAGAGACAAAATCCCCGTAAACGGTGGCCAAGCAGTTCCAGGAGTTTAAACTGAAGATCAGGATTGCCCAGTAGCTGTTCTTTAAATATTTTTTGATCGATAACCATCAGGTCAACATTCGTTTCTGCAATGACATCCGCTGACCGGGGTTTCTGGGTCACCAGGGAAAGTTCACCGAAGATTTCGCCTTCGCCCAACTGTGTAATGATTCTTTCACCTCGGTCACCAATACGTCGTCCTTTCATTGAAACGGTTACGCTGCCGTCAATAATTACGTACGCACAGTCGCCCTTATCACCGCATTGGATGATCTTTTCACCGGCCCTGAAAAATTCACGCTCGAAAGTTCTCAATTTGCCATGAAAACCTTGAAATCGGGCCATTTCATAAAACTTTGGAGATACTTCCTTCAAATTCAATAACATTGGCAATACTTCTATTCCAAGGTCTTTGTTGGAAAATGACGGCTGAATCCGTTTAAACCCTATTCCTTTCATCATATTTTCTATAAGTGGGTTTATGGCCGCTATCACGTGACTGACATTTCTTGATATTACCAAGTAAATCCCCATGCTGAGCAGCATGAAAATCAACCTGGGAACTTTTCTATACCGTTTCTTTATGCACAGCATACTCGCCGCCGCTACTTTCGACGAATCGCTCGGGATATGGGGCCTGAAATCGAATAAGTGTTCTGGAGGTGTGCCGACTTTGGAAAATTCGGTGATTCTAAGACCGCCCACAACCTCCTGATCAACCATAGCAATGATATTAACGGTTGATGGAAAAGCGTCGAACCGATCAAAGATACGACATGATTGATTTGGTTTGAAATACCCTTCTTCTTCAACAAATATCTCGTGTCTTGCATAAAAGAGTTGGTCCATTTCTTCAGCAGTTTGCGCGATCCTGACTCTCACAGACATTTATCAACCCTTCTTTCTTTGTGTTGAAAAATTGGCGATGCATGAAATTCATATCGGCCAGGTGATAAAATACCGTCTGGATCCAAAAGATGCTTGATGCGACCCACCAATTCATCGTAGCGGCTTTCTTTACCAGTCAATGCCGCCATAGATTGAATACCAAGCCGGTATGGATAGTATCCGGCCGAAATAAAAGAATTAAGCATTTTATCATGGCATTCAATTGCCTTCTCATCTTCACCGGAAATATCCCGGTCATATACAATCGACGGAAACATATAAACCGCCCGTTCCGATGGAAAAATAAATGCTACCTGAGGCTCAAAACCAAACTCTTCTGCGGTTTTTTGTGCAATTTTTATGGCACGAGACAAATGATTGCTCATGAAAGGCACCACCGGACAGAGCCAAATAATACCGCATCTGTCTATATCCGGATTCATGGTACGGGGTAAGGATATTTTTTTTCGCCAATATGTGCTGCGGGTGCTTTTTTCCGTGGGAAATCCTAAAAATACCGATTGATCATAAAGGGCTTTAATTGTATCTTTAAGACTGCTTCCGTTCAGCCACCTAAATGGCTTGTCCAGCCATTTCATAACCCGTGCTTTGGCTCCATTTATGAAAAAGATCCTGTCCGTGTAAGGCCCCAACATCTTTTTTATGATTTTTCGATCAGCCCTGGCGTGCTGTCTGCTGGGACTGTATATACCCCCGACGCCGACCCATTCACTCTTTCCCCATGGCGATTTGATTTTCTTTATTTTCTCAAGTGGCAGCGGCGTTTGACCGGTTGTAATTTCCCAAGGGTACTGGCGGTCCGATGCAATCATTTTATAGACGTTCCACACAGCGACACTATTCGCTTTAACGACTCCTTGCGCTTGAAGCTGGTTAAGATTATCGATTACCAGATTCAACTGGGACATATTTCTTACTGTGAACACCAGGGACTGAAACCAACCGGGACGTGCTTGGAGCCAAAATGACATCCGGGTTACAATACCAAAATTTGATTGAGAAAAAAGGCCATCGAGATGCGGTCCAATGCCCCATCGTGTAAGCTTTCCCACCTTAGCGCCCGGAAACCTTGAATATCCGGTCTGTATACAGTCCCCGCTTGGCAAGACGATCTCCATGTCGCAGCAATGTGAAAAACGATCACCCAGGGGGCCGATGCCGTCGCCTCGTTCCATGGCGTTCCCAATGAGGCTAGCATCTGGCGAACCTCCGGTCACAGCAATAAAATGCCTGGAATTTCGTTCCTGTAAGTATTTAGCCGCTTGTATGAATGTGACACCCGGTTCAACAGTAATATATGCGAGTTCATCATCATAGTCCACAATTCGGGTCATCCTGCCGAGATCAAAAAGTACACAGTTGTCTTGAACAGGCACACGGGAGCCCAGCCCCCAGTTCTTGCCTTGGCTGATGGGATAAATGGGTATCTTATATCTGGCGGCAATGCGAACACATTGCTGAACCTGAGACTTGCTTTTGGGATAAATAATAGCTGGAATCTTTTGTACTGTTTTAAAGGTTGCCGTTTCTGCTTCAACAACTGTTTCATTTTGTGTAGCAACATTTTCCGCACCCAGGTAATCAGACCAAGCATCAATCGCCTTTTGATAACAGTTCATAATGTCCTTTTCCAGAAAAAGAGTTAGATCTTTTCTTGCCTTAATGAATAGTATTTTTCTATTTATCGGAATTTTCAGCTAATTCTTTAGGAATATTTGATAAATAGGACATTTTTTCGGCATCAGGATCCCCAAAGAACAATCTTTGACCAATCCGGGAAGACATCATGTGAGAGTTGAAGTTCATGTCCTTAATCTGTAAAGAGGATGCATTAACCAGTCGAGCGCTTCCTTTTTCTCGGAGACACAAGACACGCCGAGAATCGAACAGTCCCGCCAAACGAGACCGAGGTGTCCTGACTGCTCGCCATAACGCAGTCAAAAACTGCTGCCTTCCGTCATCACCACAACGTCGGCTTTCACTCCCGGCCTCCCAAAAGCTATCCCATATCCACGATTAGCAAGATTTCGGGGTTCAATAACACAGCCTGCAGCCTTGATTAATGATTCGAATATTAAGGCAACTCCGGTAGTACAATTATTCTTTAAAAGGCAGGGTCATTTGGCTCTGCCTTTTTTTGTTCAACCTTTGATAGCTGCAATGTATCTTGCATCCAAAGTTTGATTTATCAGTTGTGATATCGTTTTTCAATGAGGGCAAATCCTTTTCGAGGGGTCTGCCCTTTTTTGCATTTTCGTAAAAAATACGATATATGTACTGGAATGTGAGGTGTTTGAACCTGTGTTCATGGCACCCATTAAAAGGCCCCTGTCAAGAGAAAACACTTCTCCAATGCAAAAAATGATTTCTTTTTTTGCAGGGTCAGTATCCAGTTCCGAAGAAGACCCTTTTTGTTATCTGCTCCCGTGCTTTCAAGTATTTTGGTTCAAGCCCTTAACTGATCTGCTACCAGGCACCCATCAG
>JBFESJ010000067.1:0-15589 GCA_041548585.1 Desulfobacterales bacterium
ACGGTAACCGGTTCACGTCCCTACATGTCACCGGAACAGATTATGGGAAAAAGTCAGAGGCGATCAGATGTCTGGGCCATTGGTGTTGTGATGTACGTTCTCTACACCGGAATGTTTCCATTCTACCATGAAGTCGAAAAAATTCTCATGGATATGATTCTCGAAATACCCCCATCCCCCCCCAGTAAATTTAACGAGGATTTTGATCAAAAAATCGAGGGAATCATCATGAAATGCCTGGAAAAGAATCCTGAAAACCGATACCCGAATGCAAAAGCTCTCAAAGAAGCATTAACCGCGGCGATTCCCGGTTACGGAAAAATAATATTGCCGCTCTACTAATCCGCATGTCTTCCGAGGAATTTATCTTGCTTTATCGGCATATACCGCCACATCCATCACCATGATCACAATGTCTAGATCTTCACCGTGCCGACCTTTCATGAGTCCCTCTATCACCCCTCTCGGGCTGAATCCGGCTTTTTTGAACATTGCCAGGGCACCATGTGCCCTAAGGGGGAACTCAACCATGAGTTTCTCAAGCCCGAACTCCAGGGCAAGATCTACAAGCTCGTTGATCATCAACGTCCCCAGACCCTTTCCGTGGACTTCCGGATCTACAACGATCCGGATGGTACCCAGATGTTTGCGCCAGCCATGGGCCACCCGGTGTAGGCTCGCATTGGCCACCACATTGTCGCCCTTAAAGGCCAGCAGGGGAAACACGTGTTCGTAATTCAGTTGATCGAACCAGCGGTCAAGCACCTTCGGATTGGCGACATCGTTTCGCACATACTGGAGCACGGAGGGGGTGAGCCGATCGAAAAAATCTCCCACCGCTTTTCGGTCGCTTTTGACCATAGGCCTTAAAAGGACTTCAGAACCGTTTTTGAGCTTTCCGTTCTTTTTTAAATCTTTCATTTTTGTCATCTTATCACCTTTTTATGATATTGAGACAACCCATCTAAGTTCCATCCAAAAGCCTTTTTGCAAAAAATTCAGGCAAGTTTGCTTCAGTAATTTTTTTTATCGTTGATGCCACATTATATATTACCAGTCTAAAGCTCACTGTATTGTTTTCGGTGTCAAAAATGAAATATGAAGATCTGGGATCACCGTTTCGAGGCTGGCCGACACTTCCAGGATTCAATAGGTAAAGTTCATCCTCATTTAACCTGATCATTCCATCCAAAGGAATCTCGACTGGTGCCACTTTTCCGCGAACATCCATTCGCCAGACCTTTCGTTTGTGGGTGTGCCCGAACAGGCACACCTTTACCTTGCCCCAGGTGCCCTTTTTCATCTTTTTTAAAGTGGCTCTGGCCTGGAAGGGGAGGGCAATGTAATTATTGATGTTGACGGGGGAACCGTGGCATGCCAGGCCACACGGTAAACGAAGATTTTCTTCTAATTCGCTCAAAAATCGGACGTTTTCATCGGTAAGATTTTTTCTTGTCCACAAGATAGCATTCCGTGCGTAAATATTGAATTCATCGGCAAGGATCGGGTTACATGCGGCCTGGTCATGGTTGCCTTGAATGGATCGCATTCCGATATCTCTGGCCAGTTTGACACACTCATTGGGGCTTGCATTATACCCAACAAGGTCCCCAAGATTCAGAATTCGGTCGGCCTGGTTCTCAAAATCATTAACAACCGTCTGAAAAGCCTCTATATTTGCGTGGATATCTGAAAGAACGGCAACACGCACTATTGTCACCTCTACGACTTCAAGGGCTTTTTAGCCATATTCGGATGTGCAACTGGAGTAAAAACTTACCACTGTGAGACCTTCGAGAAACATCCCCTTTTGCCCAATTCCAGCATCAGGTTCAAATTTTAATCCTCAAAATACTCTATGTATTCCTGTGGTTAAAATTTTCACCTTCCTTGGCCTTGAACAAAATTGAACATTTTTCAAAGGTCTCACTACTTAAAGTTGCAGACGATTATGTGTATAAAAGTTCTTTAAATTTTTTTCTGAGCCACTTGTTGATCATACCCCCAATATACCAGCGTCCTACAAGTGGGAGAAGAATGAGAGCATAGAAGTACATATCTCCAGCCCTAAAGAAAGTGAAAACAACCACCAGGCTGGTCATCGTCAAGGCTATCGCCATATTTGAGACCAATCCGGCGAGTTCATTGAGCTTTACTGACATATATTCCTCAAGCTCTTCTCCATTCATAAAAACTTTCTTCCCTTTTCTTTGTATACTCAGCAGCATGCTTTCTAAGATCTCCCGAAGATATCACACCTGATGAATTCGTAACATTTCGAATTCATCAGGTGTTTGGTATCTTTTTGTATTGTGTTTCGTTTAAAAAAACCATGGACTCCAATAATTATCAATGGGTCGGTCGTGTGTCAAGAGTCATACAGAGGTTTTCCTTTTATTGACAAAGAACTTAAAGATTTGTTTTCATGCTTGACCCATAATATATGTTTTACTATCTTTTAAAAAAATAATTTTCTAATTACACTCCATCAATGAAAACATTCATACATTAAACTAAAATATTCCCTTGTCCCTTTTAAAACTATATATCGATCAACAGGTGCTCCATTCCCCCCAGGTAATTTCCATTCGATCACGCATTCCTAACGTACCGGTTACAATTGTCCAGAGTTCACGAGAGGTTTATACATCAATTTCATCGTCTGATGATCCTGTTCAAAAAGGCAAAAACATCCTCTTCCTTACCCGAAACAAAGGCGCTTTCATAAAAAAATGCCCAGGAACCCGGGCATATACATGTTGTGGTTATCAGATTCTGCATATGGGCACATTTTGTACCATGGACTGTTCGTATTGCATTTTGCAAGCTTACTTTCATCCACCCATACTGCAATATTTTGTCAATCACGATGATCTTTTCGTGGAGTTGGACCGTCTTTTTTTTAAAAAAACCTTAACCAGAATCGGAACCGGAGAATTTACAGACAGCATGATATGGGATATCTGGACGGATCTTTCCAGTCTGCTCGTCCCAAAATTTTCAAAACAGTCTAGAGCCGTATTGGAACTTAAAACCAAAACGGTGGCCATTGAAAAACTGAAAGAACTTCGCCACAATCACAAAACTATTGTTTCATGGTCTTTGAATACAGACCGGATTATAAAAAATGAGGAGGTGCAAACAGCCTCTCTTTCAGCGAGACTAAGGGCAGCGTCAAGTTGTGAATCCTGGGGGTACCCGCTTGGTTTTCATTTCGATCCATTGGTCATATATGATGGATGCGAAGAAGAGTACATGCAGGTTATTGAAAAGCTCTTTTCCAGTGTATCTTCTGAAAATATTGTATGGATCAGCCTGGGTACCTTTCGTTTTCTCCCCCCCCTAAAACCGATTATTCAAAAACGCTTTCCAGGCTCAAAAATCATTTACGGAGAATTTATATCCGGCCTTGACGGAAAGATGCGTTATTTTAAACCATTGAGAATCGATCTGTATCGCAAGGTGATCTCATGCATAAGGGACTATGCCCCTCATGTGTTGATCTATTTTTGCATGGAGGACGATGAGGTATGGCAAAAGTCCCTTGGATTTGTCCCCTCAGATCGCGGCGGTTTGCCAAAAATTTTGGATGAAAGTGCTGTAAGACACTGTGGTTTGAATATAAATCGATGATACGAAGACATCTTCTTTGTTTATACCTGATTTTATTACCGGTCTTATTATTTAGCAAAACTGCATTCGCAAAAGAGTGGATCACTGTAAAACGGGTAAATGACGGAGATACGATCGTACTCAGTGATGACCGACATGTGCGTTACATCGGAATTAATGCACCTGAGATTGCCCATGATAATCATAAAGCAGAAGCATTCGGATATGCAGCAAAAAAATACAATCAGACACTGGTACGATCAAAAAAAGTACGATTGGAATTCGACAAAGAAAGGTATGACCGTTACGGGCGATTGCTGGGGTATATTTTTTTATTTAACGGTACATTTGTAAATAAAGCAATGATAGAAAAGGGATACGCCTATGTTCTGCCCCGAAGGCCGAATTTTAAATACAATCAATCTTTGTTACAGTCCCAAAGGGATGCCATGTCGGCCAAGCGAGGGATATGGCGCAGTTGGAAAGAAAAAGGGGGCGGGTATTTGGGAAGTAAAAAATCCAGACGGTTTCATTTAAAAACATGTTTGTATGGGAAAAGAATAAAAAGAAAAAACAGGGTCTTTTTTGCAAGAAAATGGGATGCATTTTGGTCCGGCTTTGCGCCCTGTAAACGATGTGATGCGGGCGGAGATTGAAGATGAATGATTCTTAAAATCCGCCAAATCCGCCGAAATACGGAGGCGGAAATGACGGACGTTTAAGATTGTCTATTCTTTGGCTTTGTTTATTTCTTCTACAATTTTTTGGGAGATTTGGGCAGGAACTTCGTCGTAATGTGAAAATTCCATGGAAAAGATGCCGCGGCCCCCGGTAATTGAATTTAAATCAGGCGCATAGGTTAAAAATTCGGTCATAGGCACCTGTGCTTTAATCACTTGATTTTTACCCTTGCTGTCCATACCCATGACCCGGCCGCGCCTGCTGTTAAGATCTCCCATGATATCCCCCATATATTCATCCGGAGCGGTAATTAAAACATTCATGATCGGTTCCAGAAGAACAGGCCCTGCTTCTTTCGAGGCCTTTTTGAAGGCAAGAGAGCCTGCAATCTTAAATGCCATTTCAGATGAATCAACAGCATGAAAGGAACCATCATCAAGAGTAACTTTAAAATCGACACACGGAAACCCCGAGAGAACCCCTTTTTGACACGATTCAAGGATACCTTTTTCGACAGCCGGTATGTACTGTTTGGGGATTGCACCCCCAACAATTTTATCTACAAACTCAAACCCTTTTCCCCTGGGAAGCGGTTCTAATTGGATCCAGCAGTCACCAAACTGCCCGTGACCTCCGGTCTGCTTTTTGTGTCTTCCCTGGACCCTGATTTTTTTTGTAATCGTCTCTTTATAGGGGACCTTGGGCGTGTCCAGTTGGGCTTCAACGTTGAATTTCCTTTTGAGCTTTTCAGTCGTAACCTCGATATGAACCTGCCCCAGGCCGGATAATAGGATTTGCTTTGTTTCGGAATTGCGCGTGAGTTGTAACGCCATATCTTCTTCAAGCAGTTTCGATAAAGATATGAATATCTTGTCTTCATCTCCTTTAGACTTGGCTTTGACGGCAAATGAAATCAGAGATGGAAGCGGTTCTGCGCATTTAAATTTAACCTTTTGGCTGCTGTCACAAATGGTATCGCCGGTGGTTGTTTCTTTTAATTTAGCCACAGCAGCAATCGAACCCGGTCCGGCCTTTGTAATCTGTTTCTGTTCCTTTCCGGAAAGCCTTAAGAGCTGATTATATCGTTCATTTGTATCTTTATTGACGTTAAAGAAATTTCCGTCACCCCCAAGTGTTCCGGAGACAACCCTGAATATTGAAAGACGGCCGGCAAATGGATCGGCAACTGTCTTGAACACAAAGGCAGAGAAGGGAGCATCCGGATCAGGATAACATTCTACTTCACCATCGCCGGCCGCATTGGCAGCGATCCATGGGCCACGGTCCAATGGCGAAGGCATGCAATTGACAACAAAATCTTGTAGGAGATCAATACCGATATTTTTTGTGGCAGAACCACAAAGAACAGGTACAAATTCACGTGACAATACACCTTTTCTTAGCGCAACCTTTATTTCATCATCTGACAATGATTCCCCTTCAAGATATCTCTCCAGGAGTTCGTCGTCTGATTCAATGACATTTTCCAAAAGCGTCTCCCGCTCTTCTGAAACGATATCCTGCATATCCTGGGGGATGTCAATTTTCGTTGCTTTGCCCTTTGCGTCATACGTGTATGCTTTCATACTTACTAAGTCGATTACACCGGTAAAGTTCGCCTCGGATCCTATTGGCAGCTGAATGATCATCGGTTTTGGCTCAAAAGATTCGGCAGCATCTTTGAAGGAACGCAAAAAATCCGCACGTTCCCTGTCGAGTTTGTTAATAAAAACAACACATGATAGATTAAACTCTTTTCCAAAATTCCAGGCTTGCTCGGTTTGTACTTTTACGCCGTCTACGGCATCTATTACAAAAACAGCACCATCGGCGGCCTGCATGCAGCTCTTTGTGTCTGAAAAGAAATTTTGATCACCGGGTGTATCAATGAAACTGACTGTATGTTTTTTCCATATGAATTGATGGAATCCACTGCTTATGCTGATGTTGCGTTTAAGTTCTTCTGGCTCAAAGTCCATTGCAGTGTTACCGTCTTCAACGCGGCCAAGTCTTTTGATGACTCCTGCATTGAAAAGCATTGCTTCGGCCAAAGAAGTTTTTCCCGCACCGCCATGCGCTGCAAAAACAATGTTCCTTAAACTTTCTATCTTATCAGTCATTAAATCTCCTCTCTGCAAAAAATTAAAAACTGTTAATTCGGAAAAAATAAACGTCTTAAACCATAAATATTTATAGTTAAATTAAAAAAAAATCAAGCTCAACTTAAAAATTTTAATGAAATAAAAAATTCCCTGTTTCCTTTAGGGCCCAATATGGGGGATGGGATAACAAATTCGCGTACAAGATGCATATTTACAAAAAAACAAGAAAGATTTTCGATGACATCATTATGAAGACCAGGATCACGCACCACCCCTCCTTTTCCGACGTTTCCTTTGCCAACTTCAAACTGAGGTTTGATCAGCGCCAGGATTCTGGCACCTTTTTTCATAAACCTTAATATCCTGGGAACAACCTTTTTAAGGGAAATAAAGGAAACATCTATGGTAATAAGATCTACGAGTTGTGGTAAGGTTTCAGCCTGCATATGCCGTATGTTCGTCCGTTCTATAACAACAACTCGTGGGTCCTGCCTCAATTTCCAAGCCAGTTGTCCATAGCCGACATCTACGGCATACACATGACTTGCACCATGTTGAAGGAGACAATCCGTAAAGCCCCCTGTGGATGCGCCGATATCGAGACACACAAAACCGGTGATATCGATTCCCAGAACCTGAAGTGCTTTTTCCAGTTTAAGGCCGCCCCTGCTAACATAGCGATGATCTTTTTCTTTGAGAATAATATTGTCTTCTGGTAAGATAAGTGTGCCAGGTTTATCAACGACATGGTTATTCACCAGAATTTTCCCAGCCATAATCAACGCCTTTGCCCGTTGCCGACTGCGCACAAGCCCTTTTTCTAAGAGGGTCAGATCGAGTCTTTTTTTACTTTCGGCCATCAGGCGTCATTCATCAGACGTTTCGCAGCGTTGAATATGGCGGAAGCGTCAATTCGGTACTTAGACCTTAGAAATTTTTGAGAACCGTGTTCAATAAAGGTGTCCGGTAGTCCGATACATTTCAAACGGAATCCGGATATTCCCAGATCAGACAGACATTCCAGAACAGCACTTCCAAATCCTCCCTGGCGGACATTCTCTTCGACGGTTATAATCCGTGGGATTTTTCTGGAAAGATCCCCTATCAAATCAGTGTCAAGCGGTTTTACAAAACGGGCATTAACAATCGTGGCAGAAATTCCCTGTTCTTTGAGCATTGTATGTGCAATGAGTGCTTCGTTAACAGACTGCCCGATGGCTAAGATGAGAATATCATCTCCTTTTTTAAGCACTTCCCCCTTGCCGATCGGAATGGGAATATCTTGATTTTGAGATTTTACACCCTCACCGGTTCCCCTGGGATATCGAACCGCAATGGGACCATTATGGGAAACAGCGGTCGCAAGCATTCTGCAAAGTTCATTTTCATCCTTTGGTGCCATAACCACCATATTGGGAAGGCTTCTGAGATAAGATAAATCAAAAACGCCATTATGGGTCGCTCCATCTTCACCGACAATGCCGCCACGATCAACTGCAAAAACCACCGGAAGTGCTTCAATACAGACGTCATGTAATATCTGATCAAAGGCACGTTGCAAAAAAGTTGAATATATGGCCACAAAAGGCCTGAATCCCTCTGTGGCCAATCCTGCAGCAAAAGTTACGGCGTGCTGTTCTGCGATACCCACATCAAAAAAGCGATCCGGATAGGTATGCGCAAAATTCGAAAGGCCCGTACCTTCCGGCATGGCGGCGGTCACCGCAATTATTTTATCGTTTTCTGATGCCATTTTGAGTAAAGCCTGGCCAAAAACCTGGGTATATGTCGGAATGGTGCAGTCTTCATTTATACTCTCTCCGGTGTCGGTGTTAAAACATCCAACGCCATGAAAATATACCGGATTTTTTTCAGAAGGAGGGTATCCTTTGCCTTTTTTCGTAGTCACATGAAGGAGTACAGGTTCCCGGAGACACTTAACATTGTTAAGGATGTCGATGAGATGATCGAGTTTATGACCATTTATCGGGCCAAAGTATTCAAAATTAAAGGCTTCAAACAACATTCCCGGAGTTATAAATGTTTTAAAAGACTCTTTAGAGCGCTTTGCGAATTGGTAGATGTCGTCTCCAAATTTCGGCAAGGATTTAAGAAAGTCTCCCACCTCTTTTTTAAAATCCTGCAAATATTTTGCTGAAAACGTGCGACTCAATAAAGATGAAACAGCACCTACATTGTGCGCAATGGACATATCATTGTCGTTTAATATAACGAGAATATTTTTATTAATGTCTCCTGCCTGGTTAAGGCCTTCATAGGCAAGGCCTGCGGTCATTGACCCGTCTCCGATAACCGCGATAACCTTTTTGTTATCATTTTTCAAACGCTTGGCACACGCAATTCCGAGCCCTGCAGATATAGATGTACTGCTGTGACCGGTTGAAAATGCATCATAGGGGCTTTCGCTCATACGGGTGAAACCGCATATTCCACCATACTGACGCAGGGTGTGGAACCGCTCTCTTCTTCCGGTAAGTAGTTTATGCGCATAAGACTGGTGGCCGACATCCCAGATAATTTTATCATCAGGGGCGTTAAAAACATAGTGAATGGCAATTGCCAGTTCAACAACACCCAGACTTGGTGCAAGGTGCCCCCCATTTTTAGATACCACGTCGATAATAACTTCCCGTATTTCTGAAGCAAGAACCGGGAGGTCCTTTCTGGACATTTTCTTTAAATCAGCAGGAGAATTAATTTTTTCAAGAAAACTCAACGTATTACAACTCCTTATTTTTTTCTTTCAATAATATAATTTGCAATGGACCGGAGAGGATTAGCTTTATTATCAAAATATTCAAGTGCTTTCAAGGCATCGTTAACAAGTTTTTTTGCGAATTGCTTTGATTGTTCTATTCCAAGAATGCTGGGGTAGGTGCTTTTCCTGCGCGCTTGATCTGACCCCACATCTTTTCCCATAATATCCGGATCACCTTCTACATCCAATATGTCATCGGCGACCTGAAAGGCGATCCCGATATTTTTTGCATAAGTTTTAAGGTGTTTTATTTGCTCAAGACTTCCTTTTCCCAAAATTGCCCCGGCAGTCACGGATGCTTCAATCAGGGCACCGGTTTTTAAAGCATGCATTTTTTCAAGGTCTTCTAAAGAAAGCAGGTTGCCCTCGGCCGTCATGTCTTGCATTTGTCCTTCAATCATTCCCTTATACCCGGCAGCTTTGGCCATGGTATGTATAACATGGATCCATTTTTGGGCTTGATTTTTTTCAGCAAACTCGATTGATGAAAGGACCTCAAACGCCAGTGTGAGGAGGGCATCACCGGCAAGAATTGCTGTGGCTTCATCAAATGCCACATGGCACGTGGGTTGTCCTCTGCGCAATTCATCGTTGTCCATTGCGGGAAGGTCGTCATGAATTAATGAATACGTGTGAATCATTTCAAAGGCGCAGGCCGCCCTGATCGCATCATGGTTCTGACCGCCAACAGTTTCGGCAGCAGCCAAGCATAAAACCGGTCTGATTCGTTTTCCGCCAGCCATGAGTGAATACCTCATGGCTTTGACAATCTTACTTGAAGTATTCTCAAGTATTGAGTCAAGGGCTTCATTGATTTGCTTTCTTTTACCAGAAAGGTATGAATTAAGATCAAAACTATTCATCATCAGATTCTGTTTCCGAGACAAACGGTTTCTCAAACACACCACCATTCTGATCCTTTAGCAGAATGGTAATTCTTTTTTCTGTTTCATCTAACTTTTGGGAACAGAATTTGGACAGTTGAACGCCTTCTTCAAACTTCTTTATCGCTTTTTCAAGCGGCAGATCAGTGGATTCAAGTTGTTGAACAATCTGTTCAAGTTTATTCATCGCTTTTTCAAAGGTCTGTTTTGCCATGATGTTATTTCCTTTTGACGCTGCAAATAAATGAGCCCTTTGCAACCATTACCTCGAGATCCTGACCGATGAAGACCTCTTGTGGATCTCTAACAACAGTTGCACCCGGTATGGTTCTGGTAATACTGTATCCTCTGGCCAGAATAGCCTCGGGATTTAGGGTGTGGAGCTTGGCCGCAAGCTCTCGGAGAAAGGCTCGTTTTTTATTTATTTGTATTCCGATATAAATATTGAGGTTAACATATTTTTGATCAAGTTTATCTTTAAGTATATTTTTTCGTATTAAAGGATTGTTGGCAAAAAGCCTTTCAACACGCCACAAAAGTCGTTCTTGGTGTTGAAAAATGCTGTTTTTAAACGTTCTGTCAAGTCGAGCCAGCATGTCATCTGTTTTTAGCCTTAAGTCCTCTATTTTTTTCTTGGGATGAACCAGTCGATTGGACATTCCTTTTATAATAGTTTGAAAATATTTAATATAGCGTGAAAACCGAGTTGTTAAAACCACTGAAAGATCCGCAATTTTTAGAGTAAGATCTTTCTTTAAAGGAACTGCCAATTCAGCTGCAGCTGACGGCGTTGGTGCCCGTAAATCAGCAACAAAATCTGTTATGCTAAAATCGGTTTCATGACCAATTGCTGAAATTATGGGAATCTTAGATGCAAAAACAGCTCTGGCAACATCCTCAGAATTAAACGCATGAAAATCCTCCAATGAACCACCGCCTCTTGCCAAAATCGCCAAATCTGAATCTGATCGGACATTTAACATCTCAATGCCGGATATAATCTCTTGTTCAGCGCCATATCCCTGAACCTTGACGGGTATAATTTCAAGATGCAGGTTCGAGAAACGTCGGTTAATAATTTTTAAGATGTCATGCACAACGGCTCCGGTCGGTGATGTAATGACGCTAATTTTTCTGGGTAGAAAGGGTAGGGGGGTTTTGTGTTTCTCATCAAAAAGTCCTTCATCGGAAAGTCGTTTCTTTAACTGTTCAAACGCCAGCTGGATGGCCCCTGTCCCTTTGGGTTCAAGATATTCAAATATGATCTGATATGTTCCACGCGGCTCATAAACACTGATTCTACCCAGACCTGTAATGCTCATTCCGTCTTCTGGCTCAAATTTTAACATCCTGTTTTGATTGCGAAACATTACCGAATTGACCTGGGCGTGTTCATCTTTTAACGTAAAGTAAAAATGGCCTGAAGCTGGAACATTAAAGTTTGATATTTCACCGTATATCCAAATAAATGGATAGGTTTTTTCAAGTAAAACTTTAATATCTGAATTAAGTTCGGAAACGGTATAGATTCGATGTTGATCGGTGTTTGAGGGTCCCATGTACTGGATACTGGGGTATGAATTCATTAAGCTTAAACTTATGCTATCGCTTTAAAAAGTTTCACGGGCAAAGAAGAATTATGACTCTTTTTGCAAAAACCACATAATAACGCTTTGACTCAAAAATTGATTATCACAGTTGATAATTCCATTCAACATAAAACCTGATACGAAAGGACACCCAGGTTCCGTCGCTGCAATGAAAAAAAACACCCACGGCACATTTTAATTTTTATTACGTCCGATAAGATATATTATGTAAACTTTAGTCAATTGTTTTGTTACCATTGGTTTAAAGGCAACAGGTACTGCCCTAATCCGTTGTATATTTTTTTAGCAACTCACGTAAGTATGGAACAATATAGATATCTTCATGATTCATTTTACTAAGACAGGATGCAAGGACATCATTTTTATCATTGATGGATCTGTGTTTATCCATAATGAAGGTTTTTTTTCCTTTAACCTTGCAAAAACCGCTTTTAACTTTTATTCCGGTTTTCCGAAAATTGTGTTCATAAACAGTGACGCCGAGTTTTTCAGCGAGTTCTTTTAAATCCTCAAATAACTGTTCGGGCCTCATTCTATTAAAAAGCTCTTTTAATCTTGCAATACCAATTTTCTGTGTTATATATGTTTCGAATCAACGTTAAAGTGATTGATTTGTTTTTTTAAAGATAATGACATTAATATATATTATAATGTTATTTATATCTGGAGGTTAACATGCAATCTATACCGCTTAAACAAACGCGAGCCCAAGTCCGGGTCAACGAGTTTATTCGAAGTGTCTATAACTGGATGGCCATCGGTCTTGGACTAACGGGTTTGGTGGCGTTTTATGTGTCAAACAGCGAAACCCTGCTAAAACTAATATTCGGGAACCAGTTCATATTTTTTAGTTTGATCATCGGCGAACTTGTACTGGTCTTCAGCATCAGTGCACGGGTTCATAAAATGAATGCTTCAACCGCAACCTCTTTGTTTGTGCTGTATGCGGCTTTAAACGGGGCGACACTTTCAGCAATATTTCTTATCTATACAAAATCTTCAATAACCTCAACATTTTTTATCTGCGCAGCGACGTTTATTGCATCCAGTATTTACGGTATGGTCACAAAACGTGATCTGACCTCAATGGGTCAGTTCATGTTTATGGGGCTTATCGGGATTGTGATTGCATCGGTCGTAAATCTTTTTGTGCGCAGTTCTGGAATGAGCCTCATCGTCAGCTATATCGGCGTTGTCGTTTTTGTGGGCCTCACCGCATATGATACCCAGAAGCTCAGAACTATGGCGCTTTCACAACCCGACGGACTTGATGCCGGAACCATAAGAAAAGGGGCGATTTTGGGCGCCTTGGCTTTGTACCTTGATTTTATCAACCTGTTTCTTATGCTACTCAGAATATTGGGGAATCGGGATTAGCTTCTATCCTGGATAATTCAAAAATTTTGAAAATTTCAATTCATCTTAAGGGGTTGACCTGATTTTTCGGGTCAACCCTTTTATTTTCCAATATTATTCTTTACTACATCAGCCAATTGTTGGCAGTAGACTCTGGTTTTGTCAATTGTCGGCCCTTCAACCATTACTCTGCATAACGGCTCGGTGCCTGAATAACGAACCAGCACCCTGCCCTCATTCCCCAGACGGTGCGCCACCGAGCTTATCGCATCCCTAATATTCGGCACGGTCTCAAGATCGGGTTTACGTTTAACTTCGACATTTATAAGGATCTGAGGAAATACGGTCATTATCTTGCTAAGTTCTGACAATGGTTTTGATTCCGCTTTCATGACTTCAATCAATCTTAACGCTGTAAGAATACCATCTCCAGTCGTATGATGATCTAAAAAAATCATGTGGCCAGAATCTTCGCCTCCAAGAGTAGCGCCTGAAGAAATCATTTCTTCTACAACATGACGATCACCTACTTTTGCCATAGTATGTATTACGCCCATTTTTTTTAAGGCAAGACCAAGCCCCAGGTTGCTCATAACCGTACTGACCACTTGGTTTCTTTTAAGGATCCCCATTTGTTTCATATACTTTGCACAGACAGCAAGGATCTGGTCACCGGTTACAACCCCCCCTTTCTCATCTATAGCGACAAGCCTGTCGCCGTCTCCGTCAAAAGCGAGCCCGATATCAGCACTTTTTCTTACAACATTTTTTCTCAGCACTTCGGGATTCTGAGATCCACAATTGTCATTGATGTTCTTTCCGTCAGGACGAGCAAACAACGCTTCAACATCTGCGCCAAGCACGGTCAAAAGTTCCGGTGCAACTCTGAAGGTCGCACCGTTCGAACAATCCATCAAGATTTTAAATCCTTTAAAATAGTTCCTTCCGGGTACAGTTTGCTTAAGAAAATGTGCATAATTTTTTCCAGAATCGGGCATGGTATAGACACGGCCGGTATCTTGAACCGTCTTTACCGTTTGTTCTAAATTTTCATTCAAAACAATCTGTTCAATTTCAGCTTCTTTTTCGTCAGAAAGCTTATAACCGTCATTTTTAAATATTTTTATACCATTATCGTAAAATGGATTATGGGATGCAGAAATCACAATGCCGGCATTTGCGCCTGTTGATACGGTCATAAAAGCAATTCCGGGGGTAGGAAGAATTCCTGCAAGATAAACATCAACCCCCATGGCGCATATGCCGGATGCGATGGCATGTTCCAGCATATCTCCGGAGATCCGGGTATCTTTTCCGATGATAATTTTTGGCCGTTCAGTGGATCCTTTGAAAATTGACGCCACGGCCTTTCCGATCTTCATGGCCATTTCAGATGTCATCGGATATTCATTGGCAGCGCCTCGTATTCCGTCCGTACCGAACAATTTAGCCATAATCACTTCCTTTTATACCTGCCCGGATAAACCGAAAATGAATAAATTTGTATCACGAAAGCACGAAAGTACAAAAACACGAAAAACATTTCTAAAAAAAGTTAACATTAGGTTTAGCTAGTGCCCGAACGAAAACTAGGATTTTTTGTTAAGATCAAGGAAGACGAAAATTTTAACCACAATAATACTTGTAGTATTTCGAGGATTAAAATTTGAGTCTGACCCCAGAGAAATAGGCGACACATTTCACAGGGCAGGCACAGATATTGACGAAAAAGACAGTTTTCGTTCAGGCACTATGTAAATGATGGTATGATCTTTAGTGCTTCAGTGGTTATATGGCCAACAATTTCTTGAAGCCAGTGGGTTCCGTGCTCCTTATCCTCGCTTGAAAGATTTTTAATTACAGAAATATAATCCTTTCCTGTGGTTATAATACCAAGACGAATCTTTTCCAGAAAAATATCTCCAAGGCTCCCTTTGACATCCATATTGATTTGCGATCTGAAATATCCTTCCAGTTCGGTCCATCTGTCATAAAGCTCATTTTTTTGCTGTAAAATATGAGAGGATGCATTTTCTTTTGCCATGTGTTGATACGCTTTTACAGAATCCGGCATTTTTCGGCTCAATACTTTTAACCGCTCGATTCTCTCATCGAGTGCCATCGTCAGTTTTTCTTTCAATCCAACGAAAAGAGGCTCTGGGAAATCATTTGAAATAAATTGTGAACGAACATGGTTATACCATTGTTCAAGGGCTATCAGGTTCGCAATATAGACAATGTTGTTTATCACAATCCTCTTGATTGATCGGTAAACTCCAAATGTAAAAGGAATATTACCGCCCTTCCCTGTGGTATCAAAAACAAGATATCCTGGCTTCAACTGGTCTTTCCTGCATATCGTTCCCGCCGCTGTGACCGTGCCAAATTCCAAGCGGCATGGCCCTACCAAGCCCCCTTGCCCTCCCAAAAATATCGGTGGTTGGTTCAGCATAACCCCCCTTGGCACATCACCGATGAGTGATGGTGTGGCCTTGTCCTGATTGGGAGTATAATTAAAATGGATGTAAGAACTCCCGACTTCACTGTGGTCTTTCCGGCCTGTAC
>JBFESJ010000068.1:0-15503 GCA_041548585.1 Desulfobacterales bacterium
AGTTGTTTACTCAACGTCGAATGAGGAAATTTTCGTAACCTGCTCTCTTATATATCATATATAGTAATAAATGCCAGAATTTTTTAGTTTGAAATCCTCGATCCACGGCCTGTGCTTTCTGCAATAAAACACACGTATCATGTCTATAAAAATTCGGGTGATATCGTTTTTCAAGAAGGCAAATCCTTTTTCAGGGGTTTGCCTTTTTTGCATTTCTGTAAGAAATACGATATATGTATTTAAAATTGAGATGCTTGAACCTGTGAGTATGGCACCCATTAAAAGGCCCCTGTCAAGAAAAAACACCCTTCCAACGCAAAAAATGATGTCTTTTTTTTGCAAGGTCAGTCTCCAGATTGGAATGAGACCCTTTTGTTTGTCTGCGCCCGAGTTTTCAATTGTTATGGTGTGAACCTTTCATTGATCTGCCACACTCCAACTAACAACTGAAAACCGATAAACAGGCGTGCGGGACAGCTTTTTGAAAAAACATGCCGCATAATTCGGAATGAGTCGACATCCCTGCATCGTTTTCCTATACCGAAAGACTCAAATGACAGACAGAGCCAGCAGCTTTTGCAAAAAATTCTGGTCTAAAGGGCCCGATTTTGTTGCCATCCCAGAAATGGATTATCCGCATTGAACCCCAGCACTTCGTACATGTCAGCGGATCGACCTCATAAATCTTTAGTATCAGCCGTGCCCAATTTTTGCAAAATTCCTTGAAATTCAACTCCGGCTCCGGAATATAAGATAGCAATCTTGTGACATAGGAATAAAGCTGCTCCTCGATTTCTTCACGAAATTCCGGAAGCACATATTCATTATCCCCGCCAGAGGATGCCCAAGCCGGAAAACCTCTTTTCCAGTTGCTTTACATCCCCTTGAGGGTATCGAGTTCCTTGATTACATTTTCTTCCATGCTACTTCTTCTTCTTGTCTTCAAAGGCATAGCATTTCTTGACCACGTTGAAGTCTGCTACACACCAGTAATGGGGCCAGTGGATCTTCTTACACCATCCGATAATGTCTGCGGGCGGGAATTTTGAGCCCTTGAGGACCGGCTTCAAGCCGGTGCAGTTCCAGCATATGTGATCACTCGATTTTTCCGGAATCATTATTTCTTCCAGAAATTCTTCAGGTGTTAACCCTGATTCAAGAGACCTCTTTTTAGGTTTATCTACTTCCACCTCTTTCTTTTCAGTCTCTATATCCTCAAGTCCCAGAACTCTTTTAAGCCATTTCTTCATTATTAAGCCCCCCTTTTTTAAAAACTAATTGACGATTTTATAGCCAAAACTGCCCTCCTGAACAAGGTTAAATCGTTCCTGGCATCTTAAAAAAAGAGGGCAAACAAGTCAAGCAGCCCGTTGATAAGAACTTGCTTTTAAAAAACGGATTGAGCTGAAATTTCGATTTGTGTGCGATAGTTGGATAAATCATAATATGTGGTATTATCTATCACGAAGCGATCATCCTCATACCGGATAACGGTGATAAGAATCGTTTAACGATTTTGGCCGTATTGTCAACAAGATACCTGCAATGCTGGTAATGAGTATTTCAGTTGGCATGCCATCGGTTACGGATCTGGCCGAAAGCTGGGAAGTCCCATATCTTGCGGTCTGGCTTTTGGAACCAAGATGCATGGTTGCTGCCTTGAATCGTGAATCCAGATCATCACATGAGTGAGTTGATTGGGGAGAAAAATCGTCAACCGGAGACCGTGGATATCTGCTATATCTCTGGAAGTCTAAGGTCGGTTCAATCGGTTTTGATATCGCATCCTGAAAATTGAACTGTTAAGGAATGTATTAGCTACTCTCCTATTTTATAAATAAAGTATTGGTTTGAACACAAACAAAAACCCGGTGCCGAAGCTACCGGGTTTTTGGGTGCATATAGGGTGCATTTGACCTTTACGATTTCATACAATTCATTATGATCTATTAAGCGCAAGCATTTGTTTATACCGCAACCATTTGTTTTTATTATATAATCTTTTCAGTTAAACCCTTTATTTGTTTCTCAAAATTACGATACACCCTGCCCTTTTATTTATTTCTTTTAAATTTCCTGTTTGCCCAACAGGTGGGCTTTATTGGGTTTTGTGGGCAACATCCTTGAATTTTTTTCAAAATAACTTGACATACTACATTGTGGTGTTATCATTGGAGCGTTAGGCTTTAACCAATACCGGTTTGCCATTGCCTAACCTCCTTTCTACCAGCCCCTGGTAACTCCCTCCAGGGGCTTTTTTATTTTTCTCGGAAGTGAAAATTCCGGTATGGTGTTATCAACCGTAGTGTTATTGAAAAGATAGGGTTAAAAATCAAAATCATATTCTTGTAGCCGCTTTATTTTCGCCAGAATTCCGGCACAAAAAGAATAATCACCGTATATATCTCAAGCCTTCCCAGAAGCATGCACCATATAAGCACCCATTTCCCCAGATAGGGTATCTGGGCATAGTTGTCCACCGGCCCCACCATCCCCAGGCCGGGTCCTATATTTCCGATGGTAGCGGCAACCGAAGCGAGTGAGGTAATAAAATCAACCCCCATACCTGCAATTAGCACGGTGGAAAAGGCAAACAGTCCCACATAAAGGCCCATAAACCCCAGTACACTCCGAACAACATCTTCGGGAACAGACACACCCCCGATTTTTATATGTTTGACCGCCCTGGGATGGATGAGCAAAAAAAGTTCTTTGTAGCAGTATTTAAGATAGAGCATGACTCGGAGGCATTTCATGCCTCCTCCGGTGGAACCTGCCGATGCCCCTAAAAACATACACAGCACTAAAATAAACTGGGACATGGCAGGCCACAGTTCGTAATCAGCCGTGGCATAACCCGTTGTGGTAACAATGGAAACCACCTGGAACGCACCATAGCGGAAGGCTCGGCCGATTGTTTCGTATACAGTTCCATACACATTGAATGTCACAATAACAATCAGCAAAAGAACAGCGCCCAGGAAAAAACGGCACTCTGAATCCCGCCAGAATGCAAGCGGTTTTCCCCTTAGAAACTGGTAATGGAGCGAAAAATTAATTCCCGCCATGAGCATAAAGAAAATGATTACCGTATCAAAATATACACTGTCATAATGGGCAATGGAAGCGTTTTTGGTTGAAAATCCGCCGGTCGGCATTGTGGTGAATGCATGACACAGGGCATCATAAAGATCCATTCCCCCGATCATTAGAAAAAAGACCTGTAACAGAGAAATAAGCGCATACACTTTCCAGAGGATTGTAGCGGTATCCCTGATACGCGGCTTAAGCTTGTCAGGAACGGGACTCGGAACTTCTGCCTTATAAAGCTGCATCCCCCCCACGCCCAAGAAAGGAAGGATCGCCACCGATAAGACGATGATTCCCATTCCACCCAGCCACTGGATAAGGCTTCGCCAGAAAAGGAGTCCTTTTGATACGGCCTCTATGTTCGTTAAAATCGATGATCCGGTGGTGGTAAATCCGGAAACAGATTCAAAAAACGCATCCACGAATGTTACGAATTCAGGTCCCAGATAAAACGGGAATGCGCCGAAGAATCCGATGGCCGTCCAACCGATGGCCACAATTGCCATTCCTTCACGATGGCTGATATAAGGCACTTTTGCACCCCTGAAGCAAATATACAATGCGGCTCCGGAAGCGATGGTTATCACCAAGGATTTCATCAGGGGAATAACACTTTGATCCTTGTAATAGAGACCAAATAAAAGGGGAAATATCATACATATCCCCAAAAAAAAGATTAAAATTCCGACGATATTCAGGATAAAGGGCCAACGCATTTAAAAATATTCCAGTTTTACTGCGAGAATTTTTTCGATCTCGGGGATATCTTGTCTTCTTGAAAAAATGATGATCCTGTCACCTGGCTCAATGACGCTTTTGCCGGTAGGAATAATAACCGTATCATTCCGGATTATACCGGTGACCAGGGCTCCTTTTGGAATGGAGATTTCCTTTATGGGCTTTCCAACGATGTCCGAAGTTTCAAGCGCTACAGCCTCCATGACTTCAGCCTGTTCATCTTTTATTGACCTGGATGAAATTACCTTGCCCCGCCGTATGTGTTGCAAAATGGTATTTATGGCAGAAAGTCTCGGGCTCACAACCTGCTCTAAACCGATCATCGACATCAAAGGAAGATAACTGAACTTGCTGATCTTTGTTATTATTTTGGGTGCTCCCATCCGCTTGGCAAGAAGGGACGTTATGATATTGGTTTCCTCATCGTTCGTGAGGGTAACCACAACATCCATATCCTGGATGTTCTCTAATTTCAGCAGTTCTTGATCAGAACCGTCACCATGAAGCACCACAGCCTTATTTAGCCTCTCGGCAAGCTCAGTGCATCGATCCGGATTCTTTTCGATTATTTTGGTATAGACAGAATTTTCCTCAAGCAGTGCGGCCAGTCTATATCCAATGCCCCCTCCACCGACAATCAGAACTCGATCAATGGGTTCGACATGTTTATCAAAAATCGACAGAGAATCTTTAAATTTATCTTTTTCACTGATAAAATAAATTAGATCTTCTGGTTTAAGCTTGTGATTTCCTCTAGGTATAATGAGTTCTTCGTCTCGGACCACGGCAGCAATCAGCGGGCTTTGCTTTCCGGTTTTGGCAAAAATATCGGAAAGACTGACACCGGCCAGCCGTGCAGACTTGTCCAAACGTATCCCCACAAAGATAACACGACCGTCGGCGAACTCGCCCACTTCCACGGCGCCGGGCACATTCATAAGCATGTCAATTGTCTTTACAACCTCGATATCCGGGTTGATTACCGTGTCGATATGTGGTGCATGCTCACTGAAGGCCTCGTGATATTTATCATAGTCGGCATGCCGGATGCGGGCCAATTTTTTTGTTGCCGGAGAAATTAGGTCTGCAACCAGGCATGCCACAAGGTTGGTTTCATCACTGTCTGTAACTGCAAGGAGTATCTCTGCCTCGTTGATACCGGCTTCCTTTAAAGTTACAGGGCTGCTCCCGGATCCGTTGACGACCTGAACATCAATATTATCAGAAACCCGGCGAATGGCATCAGAATCCCTGTCAATAACCACAACATCCTTGTTTTCTCGCGCCAGATGGCTTGCAATATGGAAGCCGACCTCACCGGCACCAACGATTAATATTTTCAAATGACTCTGTTCCTTTTGTAAAAAGCCGCACTCGATGTACGCGGCGTTGATTTACCCCCAAGAGAAGGTTTCCATTCCGGTTTTTATACCATTTCCAATTGATACTCCAAATTTCCAATCTACCCCTATGCGTTGTAAATTCGATTTGTTACGAATTTATACATATTATTCTTGTTTTTGTCGAAGTAAATCAAGGGCATCATTCGGTCCAAGGAGAATCATCACATCGTCTACTTTCAAAACATACTTTCCGGTTGGGATCATGGTTAGCTTTCTGGAGGCAACTTTTTTGATCGCAATCACCTGAACACCGTACTTATTGATTAGATCAAGATCTCTCAGTTCTTTTTCTATAAAACTCTCTTTAGGTGTCAACTCAATGATAGAGTACCCCTCAAAAAAGGGCAAGTAATCTAAAAGGCTCGGATTGTGCAATCGCTCGGCCAAAGATATGGCCAGGTCTTTCTCGGGAAACAAAATTTCCTGGGCGCCGACCTTGCGGAGAATTCGCCCATGGGGCTCAGTGATTGCCTTGGCATATACCTGTCGAACACCGACATCCTTTAGAATCAGTGTGGTGTGAATCGAAGCGCTGAGGTCCGTACCGATGCAGACTACGGCAGCGTCCATTTCATGAATCGAGAGAGAGTCCATGATTTTATTGTCGGTAGCATCTGCCACCACAGCCTGTGTTACATAGTCTTTGATTTTCTGAACCAGGTTTGGATCTTTATCGATGGCCAGAACGTCATGTCCTTTTTCATAAAGGTGTGTGGCCAGATAATACCCAAAATTTCCGAGTCCAATGATGGCGAATTGTTTCATCTTTTACCTCACCCAACCATAATGTTTTCTTCCGCATAATAATACCGGGATACGGTATCTCGGCTTAAAGCCATACCCACCACCAACGGTCCCAAACGGCCCACAAACATTATACCGGACAGGATGACTTTGCCCATTGCAGAAAGCCCTGTGGTTATTCCTGTGGAGAGCCCCACCGTGCCGAAAGCGCTGACCACCTCAAAAAGTAACTCTAAGAATTTTCCCCGGCTCTCCGGATGGCTCACATCTCCAAGTTCCGTCATCAAAAGGAGCATGGCACCGACGCAGATCACCATGGCACTGAGCATGATAACGCTGACAGCTTTCCCGATGCTGGCTGCCGATATGCTTCGCTTAAACAACTGGGGACGGTCCTGTCCGCGAAACCGGGAAACCCCCAACATTACCAGGGTTGCAAAACTGGTGGTCTTAACACCCCCTCCGCACGAGCCTGGAGACGCACCGATAAACATCAGTAACATCATCAAAAAAAGCGTTTCGCTGGCCATATTCCCAATGGACACCGTATTAAATCCGGCGGTCCTGGCGGTAATGGATTGAAAAAAAGCCCCTATAAACCGGCCGGGAACTGAAAGCGGTTCCAGGGTATTTTTCCACTCCATACCAAGGATCAAAATCATACCCGTAAGAACCAAAACGGCTGTGGTTGACAGCACGAGCTTTGAGTGCAGGCTGAGTCGCAGCAATGCGCTGTGCTGAAAGGAAAACTTCCGTTTAAGCTCGAACAGCACCAGAAAACCGATACCGCCGGCAACAATTAAAAAACAGACCACCAGATTCAGCGCCCAGTTTCCCCTGTATGAAGCAAAACTATCTGAAAAAACTGAAAATCCGGCATTACAGAAGGCACTGACCGAGTGGAATATGGATAAGTACAGCGACCGTTGTACGCCATTTCCCGGAAGAAAACAGAAAAACATGAGCACCATGCCAAGCCCTTCAATTGCACAGGTAAAAAGAATGACATCCTTGAGTATGTCAGAAATTCTTCGTTCCCGGGAATGCGTAAAGGTATCCTGCACCACAATCTGACCGGTTAGACCGGGTCTCCGCCCTGCCAGCATGAGGAAAAGTGTCGACATGGTCATAATGCCAAGACCCCCGGCTTGAATCAGTATCAGAATAACGATCTGTCCGAATGAACTAAAAGCGCTTCCTGTATCAACAACCGTAAGACCGGTAACACATACCGCAGAGGTTGAGGTAAAAAGCGCGTTCACAAGCCCAATGTGTTCATGCGTGGAAGCAACGGGAAGCATCAGCAGAATCGTCCCGATGAAAATTAGGAGTGCGAATCCAATAATAACGATACGCGCAGGAGACCGGACTATGGATTTTGAAACTCGCATGAATTTGTCAACAGCGCTCAAAACCTTTTGATAAATTAATCTCATGAAAGAATAAGGTTGTTTTATTTAAATCTTTCAAAAAAAACAAGGGTTATATTATGTGGGAGGTTTTCAGCTTATACCCTGTGTTTTTAAAAAGTTAGATTGGACACCCCTAACTGTGAAACAAGGAGGGTGCCGGCTATTTTATAGATAGAACGCATGGAGAAGATACGGATGGGTCACCAAATGACAGTTGGGTGACGAAAAGAAACAGGGTCCAATTCACGGGTAGCGCCTGGATTGATGCTCAGTTGATATGAAATAAATTCGAAGGAATTTAATGGGATGGCATATTTTAAAACGTCCTCTTTGAGTACAGAATACCGCGATGCCGGTTTGTTGTTATTGTATTCTGCTAATCCTTGAAAACACATCATCGTCCAGACCGGACGTAACGCCATTTTTTAAATAGTGGTATCCGATGGCAGCGATCATGGCGGCATTATCGCCACAAAGCTCGACAGAAGGAATGTGAACCTCAAGCCCTTCTATGCCGGCATCATGCCTGATTTTTTCCCTCAACCGGTTGTTTGCTGCCACACCGCCCACGATGGCAATATGGTGGGTTTCCTTGGCCATTGCAGCCTGGACAATCTTATAGGACAAAACATCTACCACCGCCTCTTGAAATCCGGCCACAATATCGGGGATCTCCTGCAGGTAGTCATCTTTGTGGGTCTGAATATATCGCCGTACCGCGGTTTTAAGTCCGCTGAAACTGAAATCAAAGGTCGACTTGTCCAGAAAGGGTCTGGGAAAATTAATGTTTTCGGAATCTCCTTTTCCGGCAAGCCGGTCGATTACGGCGCCGCCCGGATAACCAAGACCCAGCATTTTGGCCACCTTATCATAGGCTTCTCCGGCAGCATCATCTCTTGTCTGGCCCATAAGTTCATATCTGGTGTGGGAGGTGACATGGTAGATGCTGGTATGCCCACCGGAAGCGAGAAGTGCGACAAAGGGAAACGGCGGCGGATCAGATTCCAGAAATACCGAATTGATATGGCCTTCAAGGTGATTGATACCCACACAGGGAACTTCAAGTGCAAATCCAAAAGCCTTGGCAAAGCAGAATCCCACCAGCAATGCGCCAACGAGTCCGGGTCCGCGGGTCACCGCAATGGCATCAAGGGATTTTGAATCCATACCGGCATCAGATATTGCCGTGTTGACCACCGGGACAATCGCTTCGATATGTTTCCTTGATGCCAGCTCGGGTACAACACCGCCATAGGGATGATGTGTGGCGACTTGGGAGGATATAACCGAAGACAAGATTTGTTTGCCGTCAGCAACAACAGCTGCAGCGGTCTCATCGCAGGATGTTTCAATGCCGAGAATTATCATTGGTGTCTTACTTTTCCCGTTACGCTCCCGGTACCGGCCTTTTTTGTCGCTCAGCTGTTGCAGGCGGTTTTTCCTTTCTGTGCATTCCCGATCCATTCCATCAGCTTTAAGAATGGGTTTCTAATATGATACAATCTCCGCTTTTTGTCGCTGTTGTCGATTTTCATTTTAATTATAAGTTCTTACTCAAGTTTCGCACCTTTTTATTCGGCCGAAGCTTTATTTGATGTCACTTGGATAGGTTTAATTCATGTGAATTTCAGTGAGGGTGACACCCATCGCCATATATTTTCCTAAAAGGCGATATGAACCTTGCCATCACAGCGTGATCCAATATTTTAGAATTTGTGAACTATTTGAAATCGTATAAAAAACAGTGCAATAAATCCTAAATATTGGGTCACTGCGAGAAATTGTGCTTCCGACAAACTTATCGCCTTTTAGGAAAACATATGGCGATTATCCTTTAGTGTTAACGCGCACAACCAGCAATCAGATGATTCGGTTTTTAAGCGGATCACTGTCTGAGTGTATTAGTGAGCGTTAAGAAAGAACAGCTCCATAGCACGTTTTTTAGTTATATTGAAACGGTTTAGCAAGTTGTCGAGGTTTATAAAAGTTATTGGACACTGTTTTTTCTTTACGCTCACTTTTGCACGAGTTTGAGGCGTTTAAAAACCGAATTGTCTGATTGCGATATTGTTTTAAAGGGAGGCAAAACTTGAGTTCTAATTTGCCGGCAAAATGAATATTCCTTTTTCACACCCACTGCACCCGGTCACTCGATCCTTTTTTTTCAATGACCTCGCCAATGACAAAGGCTTTTTCTTTCATCGCGATAAGACGATCCAGAATTTCCTGGGTGTTCTTTTCATGAACAACGGCAACCAGACCGATTCCATTATTAAACGTCCGCATCATTTCTTTTTCAGATATATTGCCGGCCTGCTGCAGATACGTAAACACGGGTGGCACATCCCAACTGTTTTTTCGCAATACAACGGTACACCCATTTGGAATAACGCGAATAATATTATCTGTAATACCGCCGCCGGTGATATGGGCAAGCCCAAAAATTGGCAGGTCCTTGATAATGCTGTGAATGGTTTCTGCATATATCCGTGTTGGGATAAGGAGTTCTTCACCGATGGTTCGGCCGAGTTCCGGTACATACGAGTCGATGCTCAATCCCAAAATTTCAAAGCAGACCTTTCGCACGAGTGAATACCCATTGCTGTGAAGCCCGCTGGATGAAATTCCGATAAGCTGATCGCCCACACGAATTCCCGAACCGTCGATAATTTTGCTGTTTTCAACAAGGCCGACCACAAAACCGGCAAGATCATATTCATTATCTTTATAGAACCCCGGCATTTCCGCGGTTTCCCCACCGATGAGGGCACACCCCGCGCGCCGGCATCCTTCACCGATCCCGGTGATAACATCCTTGGCGATTTCGGTTTCAAGTTTTCCCATTGAAAGGTAGTCTAGGAAGAAAAGTGGTTTTGCGCCCTGGACGACGATATCATTCACACACATGGCGACGAGATCGATGCCGACGGTGTTGTGTTTTCCCATCATAAAAGCGATCTTGAGTTTGGTTCCAACACCATCGGTGGAACTAACGAGAACCGGACTTTCCATGCTGGCGATGTTGAGTGAAAACATCCCGCCGAACCCCCCGATTTCGCTGATAACACCCGATCTGAACGTCTGTTTGGCAATTTTTTTAATGCTTTTCACAAACTCGTCGGCTTTATCAATATCTACACCTGCATCTGCATATGTCAGTGGTTTTGTCATATGAATCCTTTTGCAAATATCTTATCGTGAGACCTTTGAAAAACGTCTTATTCCATGAAGTACCCGAATAAAATCGTGTAACGATTTTATGAAACTCCCGAAGGTTTACCTTCGGGATCTAATCCGCCACACAGCATAGGCGGACAAGTAAGCGAAAGGCTTGTCCGCCTCTGGCGGGCTAAAATTCCTATCCACGCAGCCCCGCAAACGGGATTTCCGCCAAGCTACAACAAGCTACGGGGTATTTCGGAATTTTTACCACAACCCTCCGAGCTGTGGTACCGCCCTTTCGCTTTAAAAAGGTTCTTATACTTTATTTGAATTCATCCCGCGCTGCTCCGAGAATCGGGATCCTCCAGAGGCGGATAAATCTCCACTGCGTTCCGACCCCGGTGGGCGGGATTTCCGCTTCGCTCCAACAATCAGCGGGGAATTCAAATTTAAAGAATAAAAAAATAATTCGAGTTCGATTAAAAGTCAAAACAAATTTTTTGACATAAAATGCGTTGTATTGTAAATAAAGATGCAAAACTTGTCTTTAAATCCTAAGACCAATCATTTTAAAGAGGTTATTCCTATGAAAACTTTTGCCAGGCTCGATCGTCTTCCACCGTATGTATTTGCAAGCGTCAACAAAATAAAAATGGATGCCAGACACGCCGGAAAGGATATCATTGATCTTGGAATGGGAAATCCCGACCTCGGCACCCCACAGCATATTGTGGACAAGCTGACCGAGGCAGCCCAAAAACCGCAAAATCACCGATATTCTGCATCCATGGGGATTACCAAGTTGAGAATGGCGATTTCAGACTGGTATAAACGTAGATATGACGTCGACATCGATCCCGACACCGAATCCATTGCTACCATTGGTGCAAAAGAAGGAATATCCCATCTAATCCTTGTAACCATCCGGCCCGGAGATGTGGTGTTTACACCGAACCCCACTTACCCGATTCACCCCTATTCCGCAATTATTTCCGGCGGTGACGTCAGGGGGATACCTGTTGGACCGGGCCATGATTTTTTCGATAACCTGATGAACGCCACCCGACAGACCTGGCCAAGGCCCAAGGTTTTGATTATCAGCTATCCGCATAATCCGACCACAGAAGTCGTCGACATCGAATTTTTTGAAAAAATTGTGGATTATGCCAGAGAACACGATATTATGATCGTTCACGACTTTGCTTATGCAGATTTGGCGTTTGACGGCTATGAGCCACCCAGTTTTCTCCAAGTCAAAGGCGCCAAGGATGTGGGGGTTGAATTTTTCTCACTCTCCAAGAGTTACAGCATGCCCGGCTGGCGGGTGGGCTTTTGTGTGGGAAACCGTGAAGTTGTGGGAGCCCTTCGTAGAATAAAGAGTTACCTGGATTATGGAATTTTTCAACCGATTCAGATTGCATCCATCATCGCATTAAACGGGCCACAGGAATGCGTCAAAGAAATATGCGATACCTATAAAATGCGAAGAGATGCCCTGATATCGGGTCTTGAGCGAGTGGGCTGGGAAATCGAAAGCCCCAAAGCGACCATGTTTGTCTGGGGCAGAATCCCGGATAAATATGTAAACATGGGGTCCGTAGAGTTTTCTAAAATGCTCATCAATGAAGCCGGTGTGGCGGTTTCACCCGGTTTGGGATTTGGCGAATACGGTGATGACTATGTGCGGTTTGCTTTGATAGAAAACAAGATGCGCATCAATCAGGCCATAAGGGGCATTCGAAAGATCATGTAACCCTAATTGATCGTAAACAAAATGGGAAAAATATTTTATGTGCTTGGGTGTAATATATCCGGTAGGGCATTCCTTAACCAAGAATCTACAACCTGATTCGGAAACACTATGAGAACAATCAATGTGGGGTTGCTCGGCTGTGGTACAGTGGGTACGGGCGTTGCGAAGATTCTGATTGAAAACAGGGACCTGATCCTTTCCCGGCTTGGCGCAGTTCTGAACCTGAAATACGTTGCCGACATTGACCTGGAAACGGATCGCGGTATCCGGTTCAACGAAGGTGTTTTTATCAGCGATGCGTTTAAAGTTATCGATGATCCTGACATTGATATTGTCATCGAAATGATCGGTGGAGAAGAGATCGCAAAGGATCTTATTTTGAGGGCCATCGACAACGGCAAACCGGTTGTCACTGCAAACAAAGCCCTGCTGGCCGTCCACGGCAATACAATTTTCAAGGCCGCCATGGAACGCGGTGTGGATCTTGCCTTTGAAGCCAGTGTGGGGGGATGCATGCCCATCATCAAGTCGCTGCGGGAGTCTCTGGCCGGAAATCATATAAAATCGATGGCAGGGATCCTCAACGGCACCTGTAACTACATTTTGTCCCGGAGCACCGAAGACGGCTGCAGCTTTGAAGATGTGCTCGCGGAAGCCCAGAAGAACGGGTTTGCCGAAGCGGATCCATCGCTGGATATTGAAGGAATCGACACCGCCCACAAACTGGCCATTTTGATCTCCCTTGCCTACGGCATGGAAATTAATTTTAACGATATCTATATCGAAGGGATTTCAAAGATCACCCCTATGGATATCGAGTTTGCCGGGCAGTTCGGGTACAGGATCAAGCTCCTTGCCATTACCAAGGATACCGGCGATTCCATTGAAGCCAGGGTCCATCCCACCATGATCCCTTTTGCCAACCCCCTTTCAGGTGTCAATGGGGTCCTCAATGCCGTTACCATTTCCGGTGATGCCATTGGGGACATGATGCTGTATGGATATGGTGCGGGGATGATGCCGACCGCCAGCGCCGTGATGGGGGATGTCATCGATATTGCGCGAAATATTTTATCGGGTTCAACGGGGAGAGTGCCGCTGTTATCGTACCAGATGGACCGTATTCGTAAAATTTCGGTGCTTCCCATGGAAGAAATACGAGAACATTATTATTTTCGATTTTCCGCGTTGGACCGGCCCGGAGTTTTGTCAAAGATATCCGGAATCCTGGGCGATTATGACATCAGTATCAAGTCCGTACATCAAAAAGGAAGAAAGACCAAGGGTGCGGTTCCCATCGTCATGCTCACCCACCTCGCCAGAGAAGCGGATGTACAAGACGCCTTGTCCGACATTCTAAACCTCGACGTGGTCAGCGACCGACCGGTGCTCATTCGGATTGAAGATGAAAACGGAGAGGATTGAAGGGTTGTTTAGTTCTATATTTTTGATAATATTGAAATACCAACAAACCCCAATGAACAAAATTCGAAAATCCAAATATCTCGTCATAAAAAGTTTTGGTCATTGAATACTCGCCCTGTTAAATTCCGCCTAAAGGCGGACCCTCGCAAAACGAGGGATTTAACAGGGTAAAAACTTGAGATTTATTTGTAATTTGGTGCCTGGAATTTGTATTTTTAGGCACAAAACTTTAAGGCAGGGTTATCTGTGCCTGACTCCCGCAATGCGGGATCTTCGATGGTCCCGGAGGACCAGATTTTCGATGATGCAATAATTTAATACATGTGAGGTAATATGCATATTGTTTGTTCCGATCTGGAAGGCGTTTTTGTGCCGGAAATATGGATCAATGTCGCTGAAAAAACAGGGATTGAAGAACTCCGTCTGACGACACGCGATATCTCCGACTATGATGTATTAATGAGAAGACGTCTCGCGATTCTGGATGAAAACGGTCTTAAAATAGACGACATCAAGGCGGTGATCGCTACAATGAGCCCCCTTGAAGGGGCAGTTGAATTTCTGAGCTGGCTTAGATCACGAACACAGATCATTGTCGTCTCCGACACATTTGACCAGTTTGCCCGCCCTTTGATGGAAAAACTTGGATGGCCGACCCTTTTCTGTCACACCTTATCCATTGCGCCCGACGGGTTTATCAATGATTATGTTCTGCGGCAGAAAGACGCCAAGCGGGAAGCGGTGATTTCGTTAAAAAATCTGAACTACAACACCATAGGTGTGGGCGATTCTTACAATGACATCACCATGCTCAAGGAAGCTGACAGCGGCATCCTATTTAATCCGCCGGACAATGTAAAAAATGAGTATCCGGAATTCCCGGTAACATTCAGCTATAAAGACCTGAAAAATATTATTCAAAAGATACTGTCGAACAATTCAGGGTAAATAACAAGACAGATCCAAGAATATCATCTCAATTGATGGTAAGCAAAATAAAAAATTGTTCAACATCATAATATTGTTCATATTTTCCTGATTATTTTTAAAGCTTTTTTTGAATGCGCAAAAACTTAATTGCCTAAAAGTTAAACATGCTTAAACATAAAACCACAATCCGGGTGAGATACGGTGACACGGATAAAATGGGCTTTGTTTATCATGCAAATTACTTCCGGTGGTTTGAAGTCGGCCGCTCCGAAATGTTCAGGTCTCTGGGGATTCCATACAGATCCATAGAATCAAAAGGGTTTTTTCTCCCTTTATCCGAAATGCATTGCAAGTTTAACGCGCCCTCACAGTATGACGACATTCTGCTTATTGAAACGTCTATCGATACACGCTACAGAGCGGGTATGAAATTCGATTATCAAATATTCAGCGAAAACGGCGAAAAACGCCTTGCCAGCGGATACACAAAGCATGCGTGTGTGGACAGCGACGGCCGTGTGGTAAGACCGCCTAAATTTTTAATGGACATTATTGCCAAGGACTCTGATGCTGATTGACATTTCAAAATTTGACCAATGCAACCTCCTTGTTATCGGAGATTTAATGCTCGATGAATATCTCTGGGGTGAAGTTGACCGAATATCCCCTGAAGCACCGGTTCAGGTGGTCTCCATCGAAAAAGAAGATTTTGCTCTTGGGGGCGCCGGCAATGTTGTAAACAATGTTGTGGCGCTGGGTGCAAAAGTTTCAGCCGTTGGCGTGATCGGTAACGGCCGAAACGGACAGCTTCTTTTCAAAATATTCAAAAAACTCGGCGTCGATACC
>JBFESJ010000069.1:0-15484 GCA_041548585.1 Desulfobacterales bacterium
ATATCGGACATAATTCAGGATAAAACAAGCATGTTATAATCCGCAAATAGGGGAGTCATAAATTTATAGATCAGATCTTCATTTAGTTTAACGCTCAATAACAGTTGAAAATCATTATTTGTTATTCCGTTTCCAGTTTAACCTCTTGGCTCTTGGAATACAAGTGATCGAAGCAAGGAATGCAATTAACGCCGATAGCGATTCCCAATGCAATCATGATTTCGGTTTTCTCATCCATCTTATAGCCTCCTTTTCATTTGGTTTCAATACCTGCAACATTTTTTTTCTGTAAGACGAAAAAAAAGTATAAAAAGTTACGCTTTATTATTTTTGGGTGAAAAAAAGATTTTATGGAGCTGTAACTTTTTCTCATCCAATAACGTCTTTATTTTGAAAACAATGTTGAACTGCTTTTCTAATTGAAATTTTAACCGCACTATCCCAAACAAATGAAAGGAGATGCAAAAATGGAAACAAAAGACAACGGAACTAACGCAAAAGGTACAGACTTTGGGTGTTGTAACCCGGAAAATTTTAAAGAAATGTTTGAAAAGATGAGCAAGTGCTGTCCCGGCAAGGGTAATTCCCGTGATTTTTCCGCTATGAAGGGCGCCATGGTGAAAAACATGATGGAAATGTGCTGTGAACCTATAGCAACCGATACAAAAGGGGATGATGATCGCCAAAACGAGTAGGAAATCTCTCAACTCCTGATGTGTCAATTTCTTGGGGTGCTTGTGTCCATTGGGACAAAAGATTTGGAGGACTGAAAAATGCCTTTTTATCTAAAAGAATTGGATATTGTACCACGGGTTGCCGGACTTCAGTCCGTGCTGATTGTGCCTTGTCGATTCTGCCCTGCAGCGAGTCTGGCTGTGAGGGAGAAAAAGCCTTATATCGAGCTGTTTCGAAAGTTCTTGAAAACCGAGGCGTATGAGTTGTTCATTCAGGCCTTGAAGCGCCGTCTCGAAGATGAAGGAATTAAAACAGCTGTATTCGACAGCAAACTGCCGCACCACTTTGTGGCTTGTATGTGGACGTCCGGACGTCGAAAAAAACTTGCAGAACGTGCGGCGGAATTCGAAGGTGCGGTGGTTCTGGGATGCGAAGCAACCGCTGAAATTGTGAGTAACGCTATAAGATCTGATGATTGCCGGGTGATCCAGGGCATGGAAAACGAAGGCATCATGAGCGTCCTTCCGACGGTGAGCTTCCCGTTCAACATATCCCTTGAAGTTCAAGGCATAACTTCCGTACTCCGTCAGGGGAAAGGATAAAATGAAATCCAGTCACCGTAATTCAAAAAGTGGAATTAAGTTTAATTCGAAAATTCATACTTTTTTAGGAGCTATAAAAACATGGAAAATCAGGCCTTAATTTTTATACCGGACATTAGTGGATTTACAAAATTTGTAACGAAATGTGAAATTAACCATACCAACCATATTATATCCAACCTAATCAATATAATATTGGATTCAAACCCGTTAGAACTTAAGTTGTCGGAAATAGAAGGCGATGCCGTTTTGTTTTATTCTAAGGGTACGCCACCCAAAAAAGAAGAGATTATTCGACAATCAAAAAGGATGTTTATTAATTTTCACACTAATTTAAAGGCGATGGAGAGGAATTTTTTCTGCAAATGCGGGTCTTGTATGACCGCTTCTGATTTAACATTGAAATTTATAGCCCATTATGGGGCATGTAAAGAAGTCCCCATCCATAACTCCACCAAATTGATTGGCAGTGATGTCATTCTAGCGCATAGACTGCTAAAAAATACTGTCCCTGAAAGGGAATATATTTTACTTTCTGAGAAATATTTGAGGAGTCAGCGATCTAAATCAATCATAGAGGAAGACTGGGTTGATATAAAATCAAATATCGAAGACTTCGAAAATTTTGGTGAAATCAGAACAAAATATATTCCGCTTTCCCCCTTGAGAAGATTGACACCTTAATATTTATTGAGCACAGGGGTGTGGAATATTACCTTGGCAAGGCGTTTAAACTTGGCATGAAATTTATTTAGACCAGTTTATTGAGCTGTTGATATATTCTCAAGTAAATGGATAGTTCAATATTTACTTTTTCTTCCATAATTAATCCCCAATTTTTTCATCCGATTCCTGAGCGTGCTCGGGTTTATTCCAAGGAAAGCAGCAGCTCCATCCGGCCCATTAACCTTACCTTTTGTTTTGGACAATACCCGGCGAATGTGCCGGGATATTATCCCATCGAGATTGTCTGTTTCTTCGCTCTGTCCAAGCAGTTCCAAAGTTTTTTTTGGCTTTCCCAGATTCAGATGTTCAAAGGTCAGCGGACCTGTGGGATTGAGTATCATAGCTCTTTCAATAACATTTTCTAACTCCCGTACATTGCCCGGCCAGTGGTATGCCATTAGAGGGTCAATAGCGCCAGGGGACAGCATAGGAAGAGTGGGTAATTTCAATTCTCTAGCTTTCAATGTTATAAAATGCTGAAGCAGTGCGGGAATATCCTCCATCCTATCACGAAGTGGCGGCATCCAGATGGGAAACACATTGAGCCGGAACCATAAATCTTCCCGAAATTGATTAAGTTTTACCATTTCTTCCAGGTTACGATTTGTGGCAGCAATAATTCTTATATCCAAAGGAATTGTTTTAACACCACCAACCCGCTCTATTTTCTTGCTCTGTAATACGTTTAACAAACGTACCTGTGCCTGGAGCGGAAGTTCACCAATTTCATCAAGAAAAATTGTTCCTTTATTGGCCCGTTCAAAGCGTCCTCGCTTTTGCGAAAGTGCCCCGGTGAAAGCCCCCTTTTCATGACCAAAAAGCTCACTGTCTAGTAGGGTATCGGGAATAGCACCGCAATTAACATTGACAAAGGGGCCAGCGCTGCGCAAGGATGAGTAATGAATGGTATTGGCAATGACATCTTTACCGACGCCAGTTTCACCTAAAAGTAATACCGGACTATCTAATTCGGCAACTTGCTGAACCTTATGCATCACCTCTTTCAATCCAAAGTTAGCGCCAATAACCTCGTCGCCAGACAAACGACGTAATTCCCCATGCAGATAACGATTATCGTCAGCCAGCAAATCTTTTAAGTTAAGAATTTCTCGATGTTTGAGAGCATTGGACATGGCCACGAAGAACGGTACCTTGAGATTAGCATATAGCCGAGCATGGTGTTCGTCGAAGCGATCGTTACCCTCGGCAAGGAGGACGAGGGCACCTGCGAGTTGGCCTTCGAGGATGAGTGGTAAGCTCATGACCGAAGAGGAAGGCTCACCGAGCGCTTCGAGAAGGTGTCGTGTGACAGGCTCCTCGTCAGGCTTGTTGATAACGATTACGGGTGGTAACATGCTGGTTTGCCATGCCTGTATTGTCTCTTGCATCACTGCTTTGGCCTGCTCGGGAAGTGGGAGCAACGCATCCATCTTCTCGCCCTTTTCGGCACTGGCTCTGGCGATGCCTCGCATCGAGCCAAGGTTCTCCTCGTATCTCTCAAGATATAGGACGTCTGCGGGCATATGTTGTGACAGGTATTTGATACAGGCTCGAAGTCCCTCCTCAATTTCCAGATTCCCGCAGATTCGCATTGTGATCTCCCAAAAAAAATCTCTGTCATAAAGCTTGAGCTCACTGCGGTGTTTGAGCGTATTTGAGAGTGCTATTGCAAACGGCTCGTTTATCAAAGAGATCAAATCAACATGTTTTTGGGAAAATTTTTCATCTCCCTCGGCAATTAGTGCCAAAGTGCCAATCATCTGATCTCCTGATTTCAGCGTCAATACCATGAGAGATGTGGCCTCAATCCCATGGAAGCTCAGCATTTCCTGTGCCAGCTTTTCCTCTTTTGGATCTTCGAACAGATAAACTCCCCTTTTTTTCATTTGATATTTTTTCTTCGCCTCTTGTTTTGCTTCAGCGGACAAAGGCGTTATCAGGTCAACGCTTTCCCCCCCTTCTGGATTTGCTTTCGCAATTGTTCGCATCGAGCTCAAACCTTCATCATAATACTCAAGAGCCATCCTGCTTACAGGCATGGCCTGCCTCAGAAACTGCAACGTAGAAAACATCGCTTCTTCAATCTCAAGATTTCCACATATTCTTAATGTTGCCTCACGAAAGAATTTGTTTTTGTCCATCTTATTCGCCTTTTCATTTTTATTATGCCTGCCGTATTTAGTAAACAGTAACATGGCTATCATATTTGGCAAGTTAAATTATCCAATATGGCAGTTATAGGGTCGTATTTTTATAGCTTATTGAAATTTTTTATATTATTCCGGTACCAAGCTTGTAATAGATGCCATGTAAAGTCTAACAGAATGGAAATCCTTCCAGCTTGCTAAACCTCTTCGGTTTAAATGCTTTTATAGAAAAAATGTTAGTTTTGAAAAAATAAAAAAAAACGGTTGACAAAGAAAAATAGGAGGGTTATAGTTAGCATGCTAATTATTAACACAGATAACTTTGGAGATCTTGATGAATAGATTTGACCCTTGGGAAAGTATTGGATTTCATTGCTCCCTGACCTATAGAACCTTTGTTAGCGCATTTGAAAAGCGCCTGCATAAGACCGGAATCAGGCCGGCTCAGTTCTTTGCACTGTCACACTTGACAGCATTAGGGCCTATGCCACAGGCAGAACTGGCAGCGTATCTTACAACCTCTCCTGTTTCTGTTGTAAGGCTGATTGACCGCATGGAGCGGGATGGATGGGTGGAAAGAAAGCCGAGCCCAGAGGATCGGAGGATTAAGCTGGTTGCTCCTACCGCGAAGGCAGAGGCAATTTGGAGTGAACTAACAGACCTTATGAAGGAATTTATAGATCACGCTTATCGAGGCATATCCGAAGACGAGCTTGAAGGTGTGAAGAAAACCTTGCGTCGAATAAGAGACAACCTCGATACTTAATCAATTCAAAAAGAATTTTTTTTGGTCAAATAGATAGCTAGCTAACAATAAGTGTGTTTATTATTATATTTTTAACGCTGTGGATGATTTGAAATCGCAAGAAGTAATTCATTGAAAAAACAGATTATCTTTCTAATTTTTATTGTGCCATTGCCATAATTGGTAAATAACAGCAGAATTATCATATATGGCAAGTAAAATTGCCATATGCAGCATATTATTAATATGTGTTTTTACAACTTATTGATTTTATTTATTACTAAATTTTGGCACATCTTTCGCAAAGGCAACCAATAGTGTGTCACTAAAGAAAAGCAGAAAACTAAAGGAAAAATAATGAAATGGTTAGAGATCATCGAACTTCGGTCAGTAGGCCGCCATCGAGAATTGCTGGAATCCCAATTACAACAGTTGATTGATCAAGTAGACAAAGAAAGAAAAAAGAAAAAGATCCTGGCTTATACCCGTGTGTTGATAGATAGCGATTTTAGTATTCATATTTTTCACGATTCAAACAAAGTAGAACATACCGGGAGCCCTTTAGGCTTACGCCTTTCTTCAGCTTTAAAAGAGTTTGGCATCGTCAATCATAGTATTTGGATTGAGATGCAGGCCAAAAAATGGGAGGGTGCATGCAACAGCATATAAGAATTTCGGCTATCCTTTTGTTGTCCCTAATCATAAGCGCTAGCTGTGCGGTCCATACCCCGGAAAGAATAACGCTTCCGGCTCTGATCCCAGAATCATTCATCGAAAAACCTCATGATACCGACCTGCTGCCGGTTTCGGAGCGTTGGTGGGAAGCTTTCAAAGACGAACACCTCAACCATTTAATAGAAAGCGCCTTTATGGGAAATCTCGATCTTGCTCAAGCCTTTGCCCGCTTGAAACAACTTGAGGCTTTGGCACGACAGAACAACGCCGCCCGTTTTCCCTTTATTAATCTTGAAGGAGATGCGGCTCGCTCCAGACAGATTCGTGCTATGAGCCCCGGGACTGGTAATAATTATAGCGTGTCACTTGCAGCTGCTTATGAACTGGATCTGTGGAACAAACTCAAGTCACGGTCTAAGGCCAGTCAGCTTGAGACGGAGGCTTCACTTGAAGACATTCAGACCCTTTATCTTACCATTTCCGCTCAGGTGGCTGATCTTTATTATTTGATGGTGGAACAGCGTTCTCAAATGGAGCTGACCGACAGAACCATAGAGGCCCGGATAGCTATACTGGAGTTGGTCGAACGCCGTTATCTTGAGGGGGTAATACCGGCCCTTGACGTATACCAATCCCGTCAAATTCTGGCCGCCGCCCGGGCAAGACGTCCGGAATTAGAAGCCACACTTGTTAAAGCAGCCCATGCCTTATCCATTTTAATCGGAGACTATCCGGATAAAAGTGTTGGCGGTGATCTCGCAGTTATTCCGGAAGTCCCGGCTGCCTTTCCCGCGGGTCTTCCATCAGAATTGCTGACCCGCAGGCCGGATATCCGAGCCGAGCTTTTGCGCCTTAAATCAGATGATCAAGAAATTAGTGCAGCCATTGCAGACCGTTTCCCATCCATCAACTTGCTGGCTGATTATGGCCGGGCCAGATCGGATTTTGGAACCAGTCTTTCGGCAACGGTGTGGGGTCTAATTGGCAACATGACACTTCCACTTTTAGATTGGGGAAGCCGTAAAGCTGAGGTAGAGCGGACCCGAGAGGTATTCCAAGAACAGCTTTATCGCTATCAGCAAACGGTTTTATTCGCCTTTAAGGAAGTTGAGGATGCCTTGATGAACAACCGTACTACCGAAAAGACAATCCAGCGGCTCAAGGACGAGGAAGCGGCGGCCAGGGCCTCTTTAGGGTTGGCAACAGACCGCTATCTGGATGGGCTTTCAGATTATCTTCCGGTTTTAACCGCCCAGGCTTTACATTTCGATGCCCAAAGCCGGCTGCTTTCGGCCCGCAGGCAACTGCTTTCTGACAGAATCAGCCTGGCCAGGGCCGTCGGTGGAAGCTGGATGGACCATGATATCAAGAAACGTTTAAGCATAAAGACGAAAGGTGAAAGCAATGCGAAGTAAGACCATCATAGTGAAAGGTTTAATTCCCGTCATTATTCTTGCAGCCGGTTTTGTAGGGATGCATGCTATTGGACTTTCGAAAACACCTCCCAAGAAACAGGTTAGGCCCAATCGTGGTGCTTTGGTAGAAACCATTGTTATCAAACCTGAGAACCGGCAGGTTGCGGTTTGGGCAACCGGCACGGTTCAATCCCAAATGACAGCCGAGATTGTCCCCCAGGTCAGTGGCCGCTTGATCGCTCTCGCCCCAGGCTTTGTTGTCGGGGGATTTTTCAAAAAGGGCGATATTCTTTTTGAAATAGAATCAATCGACTATGACCTGGCCGCCGAAAAAAGCAGGGCAGTATTGGCCAAAGCCGAGTATGAGCTTACCCAAATCGAAAGTCAAGCGCGCGTGGCTAGGCTGGAATGGGAGCGCATCCGCCTTAAAAGAAAGGGCCAACCGAACCCTCTGGTCCTTTATGAACCCCAGCTGAAAAATGCCCGGTCAGCTCTGGCCTCGGCACGGGCAGATCTTAAGCAGCGGCTCATCGATATCGGACGGACAAAGATCTACGCTCCCTTTAACTGTCGCATCCGATCTGAAGCTATAGATCCAGGTCAGTATGTCACCGCTGGTAAGCGTGTTGCGGTCATCTGTGGAACCGATAAAGCGGAGATAGTTTTCCCCGTACCACTTCACGATTTACAGTGGCTTTGCGTACCCCGGACCCAGCAAGACAAAGCCTACGGTTCCCCTGCAACCGTAAGCATCAATGTAAACGGTAAATCCTTTACCTGGGAGGGAAAAATCGACCGAAGTCTAAACGAAGTCGATCCCAAGGGACGAATGATCCGGCTGGTGGTTTGCGTCGACGACCCTTATGGTCTTCGATTGCAACCAGACAGGGAGCGTCTCAATCTGACAGAAGGATTGTTTGTAGATGTAATACTTGAGGGAAAAACCGTGTTAGGTGTCATTTCCATACCTACCGGTGCTTTGCGAAAAAATTCCAGCGTTTGGGTGATGAATTCCGACAGTCAGCTCGATATCCGGAATGTCGAAATGATACGCAGGGAAAAGGAAAATGTGCTTATTCGCAGTGGCCTTAAAAGCGGTGATCGACTAATCCTTACTCAATTATCCGGGGCAGCCCCGGGCATGAAGCTTCGCCCGGCAGAGGAGAAATAGAAATGAAACAGGCTTTGAAATGGATGGTCAACAATCATGTTGCCGCCAATCTGCTGATGATGATTTTCATTGTAGGAGGTCTCATTAAAGGATTTTCCATCAAGCAAGAGGTGTTTCCGGAAATTGCCCTTGACAAGATTCAGGTGACTGTTGAATATCCCGGCGCCGGTCCCGAAGAGGTAGAAGAAGGCATCATTCTGAAAATCGAAGATAGTCTTACGGGAATTGACGGCATTAAAGAGATTAAATCAGTGGCGGCCGAAGGCCGGGCAACAGTGACCGCAGAAATCCGCTCTGGTGAAAACGCTGATCTCATTCTCCAGGATATTAAAAGCGAGGTGGATCGGATTGTTACTTTCCCTGAAGAGGCCGAAGAACCTGTGGTAACCAAATTGCTCAATCTAACGGAAGTGATTTCTGTTGCGGTCTATGGCGATGTTTCTGAGAGAACGCTTAGGGAGCAGGTAGAAACCATTCGGGAGGAACTACTTACTTATCCGGAAATCACCCAGGTGGAACTGGGCGGGGTGCGGCCCTATGAAATTTCTGTGGAAATTCCCGAAGGACATCTCCGACGTTATAATCTCACCTTGGATGATGTGGCCCGGCGGCTCAAACAAGCATCTTTGGATCTTCCCGGCGGATACATCAAGTCCAAGTCTGGCGAGATTCTTCTCAGAACCAAGGAAAAACGGTATCGGGCAACTGAATATGCCGATATCATCATCGTTGCCGACCCTGACGGAACCCGAGTGAGGCTGGGAGACATCGCCACCGTAAAAGACACGTTTGAGGAGACTGATCTTTCGGCCAAATTCGATGGAAAACCGGCAGCCATGGTGAAAGTCTTCCGGGTGGGGGAGCAGAAACCCACTGAAATATCAAAGATCGTAAACAGTTATGTGGCGCAAAAGGAGCTCTCTTTTCCGGATTCGATTCATGCGGCGGTTTGGAACGATACGTCAGAACTGCTGGAAAGCCGCATGAATCTTCTGTTAAGAAACGCCGGGCTGGGCCTCATTTTGGTGATTATTGTGTTGGGGCTTTTTCTGGAGATCCGGCTGGCGTTCTGGGTGATGCTCGGCATCCCCATCAGCGTCCTGGGGGCACTTTTTCTGCTTCCCGTCCTGGATGTTTCCATAAACATGGTCTCTCTTTTTGCCTTTATCCTGGCCTTAGGGATTCTAGTGGACGATGCCATTGTCGTGGGCGAAAACATTTTTGCTCATCGGCAGATGGGCAAGCCCTATCTTCAGGCTGCTATAGACGGGGCGCTTGAAGTGGGCGTTCCGGTCACCTTTTCGATTTTGACTACGGTGGCGGCCTTTATGCCTATGCTTTTCGTTGCGGGCAGCATGGGGAAATTCATGAAGGTCGTTCCCCTGGTGGTGATCTCACTGTTGCTGGTCTCTTTAGTCGAGTCTATTTTCGTTTTGCCGGCCCATCTATCTAACGGCAAGGTGGACAGACCGAAGGGAAAGCTTCTTGGTACAATTGACAGAATCCACATTACCTTCAGTAAGCAGCTGGAGCGGTTTATTGCCGGTCCTTATCAAAAATTTCTCGTGCTTTGCATCCGGTTTCGCTATACCACCGTGGCCGTCAGCGTCGCCGTTCTCCTGCTTTCTGTGGGAATGATCCGGGGGGGCATCCTGAAGTTTACCTTTATGCCCGATGTGGATGGGGATATGATTGCCGTATCTCTTCAAATGCCTCCGGGCACCCCAGTGTCGCAGACTGAAAAAATAGGGCAGATGATCACTGAAAAAGCTATGGAAACCACAGATGAAATCGACAAAGGCCGCCCTGGAGAAAAGAGTATTTTTCGGCATATCTATGCGGTGGCCGGTGGCACAATCAACATGGACTTTGTTGCGGGAGGTCAGTCGACTGTGGGCTCGCACATGTTGGATATTGCTCTTTTTTTAACGGAAAGCGAGGAACGAAACTTTCCTGCGAATGAAGTCATCGAGCGCTGGCGGCAGAAAGTGGGTGAGGTACCAGGAGCCGAGTCCCTCACATTTACTTCTGATGTGTTCCAAATAGGGGCCGATATCGACATTCAGATGGCCCATAGGAATGCAGATCTGTTGGCAAAGCTGGCCGAAAAGATCAAAACTGTTCTTTCCGAATATCCGGGCGTGGAAGATATTGAAGACAATTATACCCGGGGCAAACAAGAACTGAAATTGAAACTCAAGCCTGAAGCCCGAACCCTTGGGGTCACTGAAGAAGATCTGGCCCTGCAGGTTCGCGCCGCTTTTTATGGCGCCGAAGCCCTTCGCCTCCAGATTGGCCGCAATGAGGTCAAGGTGATGGTGCGCTATCCTGAACAAGACCGGAAAAACCTTTGGGAGCTGGAAACCATGCGGATTCGAACTCGCGATGGCGGGGAAATCCCCTTGAACCGGGCCGCTAAGATTTTGGAAGGACGGGGATTCTCTGAGATCAACCGCACCGACCGCAAACGGGTGATCAACGTGACGGCCAGTGTGGACAGCACCAAGGCCAATGCCGCCGAAATCTTGGCCGACCTAAAGCAGGGAATCCTTACCGAACTGGACAAGGATTATCCGGGTTTGGTTTTTGACTTGGTGGGTGAAGAAAAGGAAAGGCGGGAGGTCATGGGGAGCATGAAGGACGGATTTCTCTTGGCGCTTTTTGCCATCTATGCGTTGATGGCCATCCCCTTTAGAAGCTACATTCAGCCGCTCCTCATTATGACCGCTATCCCCTTCGGGGTTGTGGGCGCCGTCATCGGCCATCTCATTATGGGCTACAATCTAAGCATGCTGAGTCTTTTCGGCCTGGTGGCACTCTCCGGCGTGGTGGTTAACGATTCTTTGCTGATGATAGACAAAATCAACGCCAACCGGAGGACCGGACAGGATCTCTACAACGCCGTTATGAGCGCAGGGCGGCGACGGTTCCGGCCGATTCTGCTCACCTCGCTCACAACCTTTTTCGGTCTAAGCCCGATGATCCTTGAGACCAGCGTTCAAGCCCGGTTTCTAATTCCCATGGCCATTAGTCTCGGGTTCGGCATTCTTTTTGCCACTGGAATCACTCTCCTGCTGATCCCTTCACTTTATATGGTGCTGGAAGATTTACACAGTCTTGGGAAAAATCGGAAGAATGACAAGAAACCGGTCATACTCTATAGAAAATTTATTCCCGATTAAAGGTTTGACCATCAATGAAATACTTTAAAGGAGAATGTGAATGATGAGTAAAGCAGCAAAAATTAAAGAAATTAAGACACGTGCATGGAACAATTTTTCTTTAGGGTGGAACTGCCCTGAATGCGTGATTGAAGCCGTTTTAACCGTTATTGATACCGGATTGCCTAAAGACATCTTGAAAATGTCAACCGGGTTCGGAGCCGGTCTTGGTCTTTATGGAGACACTTGCGGGGCGCTCATAGGAGCAGTGATGGCTGTAGGTTCAGTTCATGGAAGGAGCTCACTTCCAGAAGGAAAAGGCAAAGAAGTTTTGAAAAAATCAAAAAAACTACTTTACGGTAAGCCTGGAATATACAGATTGTTCAACCAAGTTCCGAATCGGTTCAAAGAAAAATATAACCAAACGCTATGCAGAGAAATAACTTCAAAATGGCATGATAACTGGCTCCAAAGAGAACATGCTCTATTCTGCCGTGAAGTGATAACATATTCTGCAGAAATTGCTGCTGATCTAATCCTTTCCGATAAAGATGAAATTGCATCAAAACCGTTTGGTCTTAATGTCGAATCCTTAAAGGATTGAGCTAATTAAGGAGGATATAACGGTTGAGACATTTGGAATGAGAGAAAATGACTTCAATGATTGATATATTTCTTAATAAATTTTCAAAAAATGACCCAAAAAATCAATATATCCCCCAAATGGGCGATGTTTTTTTGTTCAGATTCTGTTTTTATACCTTTCGGGTATTTTAGAGTTGTAGACTCGGGCCGTTATGACAATTGCAAATATGAGGAGGTTCTTGTGCCGAAACCGAAAAACGCACTGGAGATATTCAAACACCTGGAAAAATCCAACTGCCGGGAATGCGGCGAAAAAACGTGTCTTGCGTTTGCCGGTGCGGTGTATCAGTCACGAAAAAAGATCCGCATGTGTCCGCGGCTCGATTCGAAGATTGTCGAACATTATTCGGATGAAGAAAACGAAGCAAGAGCGACGGAAGAGACTGGTGAACAATTCATCGAGAGCTTAAAAAAATCACTTGCCGTAACAGATTTGGCCCAAGCGGCCAAACGGACCGGAGGACAGTATGATGGTCACAAACTGATGCTGAAAGTGCTGGGCAAGGATTTTGGAGTGGATGTGGATGGAAATTTTATTTCCGACATCCATATCAATCCTTGGATTGCGGGTCCGTTTCTTGATTATGTCATTTACGGCAAAGGCGTTGATCCTGCGGGGGAATGGGTTTCGTTTCGAGAACTTAAGGAAGGTAAAGACGTGTCCTATCCCTTTTTTCAGAAACGTTGCGAATCGGCCATGAAGCGGGTTGCCGACACATATACAGACCTGTTTGACGACTTGGTCCACATTTTCGGTGGAAGGAAAGTAGATGAGCAGTTTGAATCCGACATTTCCGTCGTCCTCCATCCACTGCCGAAAGTGCCGATAATGATCTGCTATTGGAAACCCGAAGACGGACTTACCTCAACACTTAACCTATTTTTTGACAAGTCTGCCGACAACAACCTTCAAAACGGATCAATTCTTACCATCTGTGTCGGCCTTACACTTATGCTCGAGAAGTTGTCGGAGAGACATGGGGTGTTTACCGCATAAGCCGGCCACAATGGTCACCGTGTCCACATCTCTTGAAGCGCTTTCTCAAAAGGGGGTAAATTATGCACCAAAAATCAGAGATATTTGAAAAAAATTAAATGGCATATTGCGCCCAAATTGCCAATTTTAACTTTAAATCTTTATAGGAAAAACTTGGATTAGAGCAAGATGGCAATCAGATCATTATTCCCTACTATGATCTGCAGATGATATTATCAGGCCTTTATTTTGATTCTCTAAAAAAATTGATTGCATGTGTATCCTTTTTATCCTTTTCACCGTCTATAGGGTTAAAAAGGAGGTGATCTAAATGTATGGTTTAGAATTTTTCAGCTCTTCCTTATGGTGGATATGCCCGATTTTGATGATAGCCATGTGTTTTTTCGTGATGAGGGGACGAAGAGGCTCGATGATGTGTGGGTTTGGCTCACGCGACACAAACGGCCGGCAAATCAGCGCTTCAGATTCTGCAACGGAGATACTCGATAAACGGTATGCTTCTGGTGAGATTGACAAGGAAGAATATGAAGAGAAAAAAAGAACCTTAACCAAGCCATCAGAATTGTTTCAATAATTGATTACAAATTTCAAAACGCTGAAGTATTAAGGGGATTAAAATGTCAACGGAAGAAACAAAAGACAAAGGGGCTAAAGGAGAAGATACAGGCTTTGGATGTTGTAACCCGGAGAATATTCAAAAAAAAAGAAATAGAACCGTCTAATATTAAAAGGAGCATAATCATGTTGCTGAAATCCTATACCAAGGAAATTTTCAATAACGAATGCATGCCAAGTGCCATGAGTGTGCAGTGTTTTGCACATCTGGACGAAGATATTAGCGAGGCCATCCCTTATTTGAACGCTTCCCTCGGAGGGCATACCTACACCCAAGATCCTCCGTCCGTAACCTTTAAAGTTCAGGGCAAGCTGATCACGGTTCATTCTAAAAAAATTGCCATCAATGCCCTCAAGGACGAAGAAGAGGCGACAAAGATTATAGAATGGCTCAAAGGGGAAATTAATACAGTTTGGGAGAATCGTGGAGAGATCGAACCGAGCTATGAGTCGGCGCCTATTCCCAAAGTTTTAGAGATACTCAAACTGTTGCCCAAAACCAACTGCAAAGAATGTGGTCAGACCACCTGCATGGTCTTTGCCTCAATGGTGGCAGAGGGCGCAAAAGGTGCTGAGGATTGTCCTTATCTGGATGATTCTAACAGTAAAAAACTGTCTGAATATATGAGCCGGTTTCGTTTCGATTTTTGAATGCATGGGACAAAAGCGTCACTAAACATGCATTTTTATGTTAAACCCAAAGTTATATAGAGGAGATGTCGCATGAGTAATTTAGATCAGAAAATGATAGTAAAAGTCGATACAACCAATAGTATCTGTCCAATAGGAGAAATTATCGGCAAAAAGAATATCAGCGAATCGAATATTCCGGTTCTATCCTGTGAGGGGGCCTGTATTCGAGGTGAAATTGCCCGACTCGCAGCGAATAATGTTTCCAAGGAACAGGGCTACGGTCGAGGTTGTCATGGTGAATTGATTACGGTTCCGGAATCAGCTATTGCTCAATGGATAAAGAATTCTGAAAAGGTCGTATTGATCGATGGGTGTTTTCTCAGATGCCATGGGCGTATCTTTGAAAACATCATCGACAAGGAAAAACTGATTCAATTTGATGCCTTGTCCCACTACAAAAAATACACCGATATCTTCGATTATGATGATGTGCCTGAAGAGGAGAGAAAAGAGGTGGCCAAGTCCGTATCCGACTGGGTCCTGGAAAACCTGAACAACACCGCGGTCGCGCGTGCGTCCTCATGCGCCGCAGCCAGCGCGTCCGCATTTGCGGCAGCCAGTGCGCCCGCATGTGCTGCATCAGATGAAAAGAGCAGTGGATGTTGCGGATAAGGTAATGGGGCAACCATCTGAACTCAGGAACCCTGAACCGGTGAATTCTCATAATTTTTTTTAAGGAGACTCTTATGAAAAAATCGACGGTATTCGAAGAAACATACAATAAATACCTGTCGCACATCAGCGATATCGATTTGTTGCCCCGTGCGGTAAGACTCGGCGCCGAACTCGCAGGAGATGCGCTCATCATTCCTTATTATGAGACACCGTTTCGGATTTCAACAGACGGTGTTTTTGATGAAACCGGGAAGCGCGCCAGTTTCGCGGTCAGCGTGGTGCTTTTCCAGTATGTCTTTCACTGCCCTGACGAGATTCCCATTGCCGGTGATTGGGTGACTTACCGGGAATTTAAGGATGCAGGTCCGCTTGCCGGTTATTTTACTTCAAATATTACCAAGGTTCTTGAACGCACGTTTTCCGAAAATCCCGAGGCGCTTCAATACGCCAGCAAAAGACTGGGAGGACGGTTGCTTGATGATGATCCATCCTGGGATCTTTCGGTGGCATTCGATATGTTGCCCCGAATACCGATCCGTCTTCGATTTAACGATAAAGACGATGAGTTTCCGGCTCAGAGCTCCATCCTGTTCCTGCAATCC
>JBFESJ010000070.1:0-15428 GCA_041548585.1 Desulfobacterales bacterium
AAAACCCATTAATAGGAGGTGCAACATGTCGTCCAAACGGTATAAAATTGAAACGTCCTGTCCTCAGTGCGGATGCAGTGCTGTTACCCATCTGTCTGCCGAAGAAATCAGAGAACGGTACGGAGATGTTCCAAATGTTGAAATGGACTGTGGTGAATGTCAAATTAAATACGAGACCGAAATGAAAACTGCATGCCCCGAGTGGGACAAGGAATGCAGGATGAAAGAATAATTCAAGTGATTAACGGGATGAAAAAATGATTTATGATTTTACTGCAAACGATGTATTTGAGATGGCTGAACAGCTTGAAAGAAATGGCGCTCAGTTTTACAGAGATGCTGCTCAAAACACCGATAATCCTGAGCATAAAAGGCTCCTTGAAGGACTTGCAGAAATGGAAGTCGAGCATGAAAAGACATTTGTAAGTTTAAGATCAGAACTTTCAAAAAAAGAGAAAGCATCGACGGTGTATGACCCTCAAAATGAATCTGCCCTTTACCTTCGGTCTTTGGCAGATACCAAGGTCTTTTTTAAAAAAAAGATTGATCTTTCATCCATGAAAAGTGTCCTTAAAGCAGCCATAATTGCTGAAAAAGATTCCATCGTCTTTTATCTGGGCATGAAGGAGATGGTTCCTGAAAAGTACGGAAAAGATAAACTGGACAAAATTATCAGAGAGGAAATGGGCCACATAAGGATGCTGAGCGTCGAACTGGTTGCCCTTGAAAAAGAATAGAGTGTCTTGTTTAATAATACAAATGTGTATCAGCGATTGATATGAGACAGTTTTATCTGCATTTTTTTGGGGCGTGTATAGGTATCTAGTGTTGAAAATTAAATATCCTTTGGTTTGTGTAATGTTTAAATGGTTGAGGAAATTTTAATCAGAAAAAAACGTGTTATGAAAATTTTTGATATATTTTCTTCTTGGCACAAAACTTGTTTAACAATATTTTACCGTACAATAAGGAAATATTATGAAAAAAACATCCATCGTCAATTATGTTTCAATAATGTTGCTGTTATTCGCCAGTATTCTTTTTGCAGGGATTGCTCCGCCGGAAGAAGGCGGTGTGCTGCCTGAAATAATTCTCTCCTTGCCAGAGGAACCGGCGCACCAAAAATATCTTGGTATAACCGGAAACAAAAAAACGTTTCATATTCCGGAGATAAATGCTGAGGTTGTTCTCGTCGAAATTTTCAGCATGTACTGCCCTTACTGCCAAAAGGATGCGCCAATTGTTAATGAATTGTACGACAAGATATCTCAGGATAAAAACCTGAAAGATAAAGTTAAATTAATTGGTATTGGCGCAGGAAACTCTCCTTTCGAGGTTGATTTTTTCAGGAAGACTTACAATATTAATTTCCCAATATTCTCAGATGGTGATTTTTCCATCCACAAACGACTCGGAGAGGTCAGAACCCCATATTTTATCGGTGTCAAAGTAAAAAAGGATGGGACTCACAAAATTTTCTATTCCAATCGGGGTGCAATTGAAAATGCACCGAAATTCCTGAGTTTAATTCTTGATAAAGCCGGAATGTAAAACGGAGGTATTTAAAGTGAAAAAGTACTTTAGAACAACTTTAATTTTTTTAATCCTTTTTGTTATGAACGGCTATGCGTTTGGGATGTCAGAAGCATTCAAAAACAATATTTTCAACCCCGGACAATTAGAACCCATAGACAGCATTCTCAAGATCAAGGTCGGTGATAAGGCCCCCGATTTTGTCCTCCCTTCATTGTCCGGAGAGAAAATATCGCTCGGTCAATTCAAGGGGGAAAAAAATGTTGTGATTTCATTTGTCCCAGCTGCCTGGACACCCGTGTGCTCCGATCAATGGCCCGGATATAATTTGGCCAAAGTAATTTTTGATAAAAACGACGCAGTTCTTCTGGGAATTACGGTAGACAACATTCCGACACTGTATGCATGGACCAATCAAATGGGAAAGTTGTGGTTTCCGGTTCTTTCTGATTTCTGGCCCCATGGTAAAGTGGCGAGCATGTTCGGTGTGCTTCGTTCCGACGGCGTCACCGAAAGGGCACTGTTTATAATAGATAAAACCGGTATTTTAAGATACGTTCATGTATCCGATATTAACAAACGACCCGATTTAAAGGATCTCGTAACAGAGTTGGAAAAATTGAACAAAGATTGATCAAAACAATTTAAGTTTTTGGAGAGGCCGGTCCGTGAAACCCTGCGATTATAATATTAAGACAACATTAAATCTAGTGGATGAAATGATCAAAGTTGCAGATAAAGGTGATAACGAACGAGAAGATAACGGTTGTGGCATCCTTTACGGTGTATTGCGTGATTCGGCCTATAAACTGAAAAAACTGGCGGAACATGAAAGAGAAAAACACATCGCAAAAGGATGGTGGAACGAAGAGTCCGATTTCTAAACACGGTCGTTGAGGCGTTTCATCTCATAGGATATTAAATTCTTCTACATTAAAATTTTAACAAACACACAAAAGGAGGCGTTCAAGATGACGTTAAAGGGGACCCAAACCGAAAAAAATCTTTTAACTGCGTTTGCAGGGGAATCGCAGGCAAGAAATCGTTACACTTATTTTGCCAGTCAGGCCAAAAAGGAAGGCTATGTTCAGATATCCGAAATATTTACGGAAACCGCTAACCAAGAAAAGGAACATGCCAAGCGGTTTTTTAAATTTTTAGAAGGCGGAGAGGTCGAAATTGTCGGCGCATTTCCTGCCGGCGTTATCGGAACGACCCTTGAAAACTTAAAAGCTGCCGCAGCAGGAGAGCACTACGAGCACGCCGAGATGTATCCTGGTTTTGCCAAAGTTGCCCGTGAGGAAGGGTTTGAAGCCATTGCTGCGGTTTTTGATGCAATTTCGGTGGCCGAAAAACAGCACGAAAAACGATATGTCGATTTAGCAGCCAACATAGAAGCCGGAAGGGTATTTAAAAGGGATGAAACCGTAACTTGGCGATGTCGAAACTGTGGATATCTGCATAAAGGTGAAGAGGCTCCTGAAGAGTGTCCGGCCTGTGCCCACCCTACGGCCCACTTTGAGCTTCTTGGAGAAAACTGGTAATGATGAAAAATTTATACAACGATGGATGAGAGAAAACATCGAACTTACTACACCCTGAATTCTAAAAGGAGGTAACAACATGGCAGAAAGACTTGAAGTCTATAAATGTGACATTTGTGGACATATTGTAGAGGTTCTCCATGGCGGCGAAGGAGAACTGGTGTGCTGCGGACAGCCGATGGTTCAGCTGGTTGAAAACACGGTGGATGCTGCAAAAGAGAAACATGTACCGGTGGTTGAAAAAGTTACAGGCGGTGTAAAAGTTAAGGTCGGAGATGTTGCGCATCCCATGGAAGAAAAACATTATATCGAATGGGTTGAAATCATTGCGGACGGCAAAGCCTATCGGCAGTTTCTGAGTCCCGGCGAGGTTCCGGAGGCCACTTTTAACGTAGAAGCAGGCCAGATTACTGCTCGTGAATACTGCAACCTTCATGGGTTGTGGAAAGGATAATATCAATTTTGAAGAGACACTCAGGCACGAACAAAAGGTTACCGGTCTCATCAACGACCTGATCGATTTGACTATGGATGAACGTGATCACGCTACGAATGTATTCCTGCAATGGTTTGTGACCGAGCAGGTAGAAGAAGAAGAGAGCGTCGGCAATGTGGTTGAGCAACTCAAATTTTTGGGTCGTGCCAAAGAGGGTCTTTTTATGATGGACCGTGAATTGGCAAAACGACCGGCTCCCGAGATACCGGCCGAAGCCGTATAGTGCAGAACGAATTCAATTGTTTTGAAAAGGAGGTGGTTTTATGCCAAGCTGGAAATGCTCAAATTGTGGATATGCCCTTGAAACTGATGCGCCCCCGGAACAGTGTCCTTCTTGTAAAGAAAAATGCGAGTTTCTTGACAACACCTGTTATACGCCGGATTGCGAGTTCGAAGGAACTGACAAGCGAATATAAAAAGTCTCTTAGGGGCTTAAGGAGAATATGATATGGCTAAAGTACTTGTTGTCTGTGCCACAAGAACCGGAGAGACCCTTAAAATTGGCGAGCTTATTGCCGAAGGTCTTCGATTATCCGGTCATGAAGCAAATGTGGTGAAGGTCAATGCAATAAAAAAGGAAACAGATTTACAAGGGTATGACGGCCTCGTCTTTGGATCGGCCACGTATCACGGCGATATGATTCAGACCATGAAGACCGTGCTTTTTCTTGCTGAAAAGGCGGGTCTCGAAGGTAAAGTGGGGGGTGCTTTTGGTGCATTTGGATGGAGTGGAGAGGCTCCTGACCGTATTTACGGTACCATGGAAAATATTTTTAAAATGAATATGGTCAGTGGGCCTCTGAGACTCAAGTCGAGTTCCTTGGGCGGCGGCGTCCAGATGGCCCAGGACTATGGCCGCGAAATTGCCGAGAAATTATAATCTGAATCTTGCATTAAAATTAATGAGAAATTTTTGGTTACTTTATTAAAGAGGGTTTAAGAAAAATTATATCATCGTTCATTTAATCCGATTGGTATATCGGATGATGATCTTTTTTTCTCATCAATTTTCACCCAAAGGGCGATCCCCCAATTCGTGAAAAATTCAGGTATGTAATTAGAGTTCTTTTAGAGAACTAAAGCATCCATATGGTTTTATTCTAACTACTTTACAATTTTGAGCAGGAGAATATCATGTCTACACCAATGCATTGCCCGGGTTTTCAGAATTTTAAAACATTAAAATCATTTACCTGCAAATGTCCAGAGTGTGGTAACGAAGTAGAAATCTTCTCGGATGAGTTTGATCGGCCGCATGTGTGCAGCGAATGCAATCAGCAGATAGATTTTACCCAGTGCAAACTGGAAGGCGCTGCCTAAAACGGCCGGTTCGCATCCATAAAAATTCGTATTTTCGACCGGATATCAGTGAGCCCGTTCTCATCATTTAAAGGAAATGTTCATGGATGTCGTATTGCTTTCGCGTCTGCAATTTGCAGCTGCCACCATGTTTCACTTTTTGTTTGTGCCCTTTACGCTTTTAAATCCATACGGTCTTTTGGACGGTGTCCTTTTTTGCTCTTCTTTTTTTGATTCACGGTGCGTTATGGCTTGCCATCGAAACAGAAGGGGATCTTCATAAACGGTCGGTTTCCACGGCCAATACGCTCTGGCCGGTACTTCTTGGTGTGGCGGTTGTTTTTTTGATTGCCAGCAGGTTTTCCACCCGCCTGTATGACAACTATGTTGAACATCCCGCCTTTTTTATTGTTATACTGATTTTCAAAGATAAAGTCAAAACGGATGATCTTTCATACGAAGAGGCATACTAATCGATGGAAACTGATTATGGGAGAGATAAAATGAAGCGATATCTGGTTGTTTTGTGCGCTGTCTTTACGGTTTTTTCCGCCGGTGTAATGGCCACCGAAGTGACTCAAAAAGGCCCGGAAAAAATAACCCTTGACGGCGGCCAAAAAGGAATGGTTGATTTCCCCCATCGACAGCATCAAACTACGCTGGGTAACTGCAAAATTTGTCATGATATATTTCCCCAAAAATTGGGCGTCATCAAGGACTTAAAAGACCAGGGCCAACTCGAGAAAAAACGCGTGATGAATCATTGTCGGGATTGCCACCGCAGTCGGGTCAAACAGGGCAAAAAGGCCGGTCCGACGTCTTGTCGGAAATGTCATTCAGAATAGGGCTATTGGCACAATCAAATACCTGTAGCGGATTTATTTAATATATTATAAGGATAATACCTATGTTGATTCTTGGATTGCAAGGAAGTCCCCGAAAAAAGGGCAACACAAATTATCTTCTTACGGCTTTTATGAACGAAGCAGAAAGGTACGGCATACAGACCCGTGTCGTTCAAGTGGCCAAAAAAAATATCGTTCCATGTATAGGCTGTGGCTTTTGTGAAAAGAACGGCACCTGTATCACGCAAGATGACGACATGACCCATGAAATTTATCCTTTGCTTCGAGAGGCGGAGGTTATCGTTTTGGCAACCCCCGTCTATTTTTATAACGTTACCGCTCAGCTAAAAGCACCCATTGATCGGAGCCAGACGCTATGGTCCAGGAAATATAAACTGAAACTGACCGATCCTGCGAGACACTACCGGCGCGGATTTCTTCTGGCCCAGGGCGCAACAAAGGGAAAGAATCTTTTCGAAGGGTTAAATCTTACAGCGAAATATTTTTTTGATGCAGTGGGTGCTGGATTTAACGGAAGCCTGACATACCGTCATATCGAGAATCCTGGAGATATGGAAAAACATCCAACCGTTCATACGGATGTGAAAAATTCGGTTAAAGCACTCTTATCCCCGCTTTTCGAAAGAAAAAAAGTCATGTTCGCCTGCCGGGAAAACGCTTGTCGCAGCCAGATGGCAGCAGCTTTTGCACAGTACCTCGCCGGTGATAAAATTGAGGCCGTTTCAGCCGGCAGCGAGCCTGCCGAGAAAATAAATCCTGACATGATCAATGTCATGGCCGAAAAAGGGATTGATATGGCATTTCGTAAAACCCGATCCCTGGATAAGGCTGCATCTGACCTGAAGCCGGAGATGATCATTACAATGGGCTGTGGAGAAGCATGTCCTTTTGTGCCCGGTACACAGCTGTTGGACTGGGATCTGCCGGATCCGGCCGGAAAATCCATAGATGTTATGCGAAGTGTTCGAGATGAAATCGAGCAACGGGTTAAGGATCTTATCCAGGAATAGAAAATAGGAACCCGAGAAACCCTGATCAAAGGAGGATAAATGGCTGAACCTGAAGAGATGTATCAATGCCAGACCGTAAATTGTGGATATATTTATAACCCTGATAAGGGAGATCGAAAAGGAAAAATTCCCAAAGGTACCCAGTTCGTCGATCTGCCGGACGACTGGAAATGTCCAGTGTGCGGTTCTGGAAAGAAAATGTTCAAACCCCTTGCCGGACCCGGTTCAGCAGTAGCTGACACCTAATTTTATGGAACGTATTTTATTAACATTTAAAAAAGATCAACAACAAAAAAAAGGAGGTTTCAAATGGATAAGTATGTATGTACGATTTGCGGGTATGTTTATGATCCGGAACAGGGTGATCCCGACAATGGTATAGATCCGGGTACAAAATTTGAAGATCTGCCGGATGACTGGGAATGTCCGGTGTGCGGCGCATCAAAAGATGATTTTGAAAAAGAATAAAAGGACTGGGAAATGAGACCCGTAGAAATAGCTAAAGGAATCTATGATGTCGGCGCAATGGATTGGAATATCCGTGATTTTCACGGATATTCAACCCATCAGGGGACCAGTTACAACGCCTTTCTGATTATAGATCATAAAATTGCGCTTATCGACACCGTCAAAAAAGAATTTTCGGATCAACTTATTGATAATATATCAAATATTATCGATCCCAAAAAGATAGACTATGTGATCAGCAATCATACGGAAATGGACCATTCCGGCGGGTTGCAACGGGTGATGCACAGGGTTGGAGAAGACAAGCCCCTGTATTGTTCAAAAATGGGCGCCAAAAATCTGGCCCGACACTTTCCCCAGAAGTGGAATTATCATGCGGTTGGAACCGGCGAGGAGCTGAGCCTGGGAAGCCGGACATTGACCTTTCTTGAAACCCGAATGCTTCACTGGCCGGATAGTATGTTTACTTATCTGAAAGAAGATAAAATCCTTTTTTCCAGTGATGGATTCGGCCAGCATTATGCGGGGTTTGAAAGATTCGATGATCAGGTCGGCGATGAAATCATGCTTCACGCGAAAAAATATTTTGCAAACATTTTGCTTCTGTATTCGCCGTTGATTTTAAAACTTTTGAAAAATGTAGCAGAACTTGGCCTTGAGATCGATATGATATGTCCGGACCACGGCATCATCTGGCGGAAGGACCCGGGCAGAATTATCAATGCGTATGCAAAATGGGCCAATCAGGAACAGAAGAAAAAGGCCGTCGTGGTTTACGATACCATGTGGCGCAGTACGGAAAGTATGGCCCATGAGATCGCTGCAGGAATCGCAGATGAAGGCATTGGTGTGAGACCGATGAACATTCGCAAAACCCACCGCAGTGATATCATCACGGAAGTATTGGATGCCGCTGCAGTAATTGTAGGATCACCGACGATAAACAACCAGATGTTTCCCACGGTCAGTGACTTTTTAATTTATATGAAAGGGCTCAAACCGATAAACAAGATTGGGGCTGCCTTTGGTTCTTACGGATGGAGCGGTGAAGCGGTCAAACTGATCAATAAAGAGCTTGAAGCCATGAAATTCGACGTCATCGATCCCGGTATCAGAATTCAGTATGTTCCGGGAAAAAAGGGGTTGAACGACTGTTTTGAGCTGGGCAAAAAAATCGGGCAGTCAATAAACGAGAAGATATGAAAACACCGGCGCTTGATTTAAGCCAATGCAGTTTATGCGGTGCATGTATCGAAGTCTGCCCTTTGGTTTTCAGGCTGAATGATGCCGGTTATATTGAAGTCGTAGAGCTTCCGTCATACCCAACGGATCAAGTCGATGAGGCTATAAAATACTGCCCTGAAGATTGTATCTACTGGGAAGATGAAACGTAACCAATGACCCCGGTGAAATCGATCTGCGAGAGCAAAAACTTCACAATGCAGATAAATAATCCAGATGAAATTATCATTTCGGCCATAATTTCTCAGGGCAGACACATGGGGAACCGGCAGCTCAAGAAAAAAATTCTGGCGCTTCTCAAAAATGAAGCATTTGAAAAGAGCCTTCAAGAGATTTGCCAAATACCGGCCCGGCAGGCCGTCAATCCGCTTTTTTCCTTTTTTTATAATCCGGACGAATTGGTCAAATGGCGTGCAGTTACTGCAATGGGTGCCGTTGTTGCACGCCTCGCCCATAAGGATCTCGAATCCGCCCGTGTTGTTATGCGGCGTCTGATGTGGAATTTAAATGATGAGTCCGGAGGGATCGGCTGGGGCTCTCCGGAAGCCCTGGGAGAAATCATGGCCCGTCAGGACAGGCTGGCCAAGGAGTATGCCGGTATCCTGGTATCCTACATTAACGAGGCCGGAAATTTTATCGAACACGAGATGCTGCAACGGGGGGTTTTATGGGGATTGGGCAGACTTGCCCATACCCATCCCGAACTTGTCCAAGACGCACCTGCTTATCTTCTCCCGTTTATGCGGTCCGAAGATGCCGTCCATCGCGGACTGGCGGTCTGGGTGGCCGGCGCGATACCCTCAGAAATTACACAACCCTTACTCAAACATCTGGTTACAGATGAAGCAAGAGTAAAAATTTTTATCAATATGCAGATGATGGAACGTAGTGTGGGTCAACTGGCTGTTGAGGCACTCGCTCGGACTTCCCATGGAAAACATCCATAGCTCGAGTTTTGAACCCATATATGGGACTGAAGCTTGGCTTTCATTTAATTTTGGATGCGAAAATTGAGTTTTGAGCACTTTAGGTTAAGAGGTTATAATAATTTTAAGATATAAATCTCCCCGTTGACCGTCGGATGCTATTTTGCCCAAACCTTTCAGCCGCAGTTTGCTCCCTTCTTTCACGCCTGGAGGAACGATCACTTTGACAATCCGTTTTTGAAAGCCCCATGGAATATTGACCAGCTTTTGGGTTCCCACAAGCGCTTCGAATGACGTAATGTTAATCGTACCATAAAGGTGAGGATCTTTTCCTGGACCCACAGGTCGGATGACCTGCAAACGATGCGTTTTCCTTTTAGCAGTGGCTCGACGCATTTTGTCGGCAACCCTGGTTTCGGGTAGCATAAGAAAAATTTTTAAAAAAATAATTCCAAAAACGAAACCACCGATATGGGCCCACCATGCAATTCCACCGATGTTGCCATGGCTTCCTGCTGCATTTAGAAACTGCAAAACAAACCAAAGACCCAGAAAAAAAAACGCGGGAATTTCAATAAACCATGGAATAAAGATAATAGGGATCAGTGTTAATATTTTGGAATGGGGGTGAAGAATTAAATAAGCCCCCATAACACCAGCGATGGCTCCGCTGGCCCCGATGGTGGGGATATTTGAATGAAGATTGATAATAAGGTGGGAAAGACCAGAAGTAATTCCACACAGTAGATAAAAAAATAGGTATCGAAAAGGACCGAGACGATCTTCGACATTATCTCCAAAAATATAAAGCGACCACATATTGCCCAACAGATGCCAGAACCCGCCGTGGAGAAACATGAAAGATAGCAAAGACAAAAACTGCTGACCGGTGGTAAAATAAGATGAAATCTGTGGAATTGAGTATCTGGCGGGAACCAAGCCATAGACATAGACAAAACGATTTAAATCGCCCCCTTGGGACATCTCCAGCAAATAAAGAATAACGTTGATACCGATAATCGTAGTGTTTACAATCGGATAATTTTTGGAAGGTATTGTGTCACGTATGGGGATCATAACAATTCATCAGCTGTATTTGTAAGCAAAACTCACAGGCCGGCACGGCAAGTCTCATATCGCCTTTTTTGAAAATTTATGGCCATGGTTTTACATATCATAATCCATGGGGATAACACCTTTCAGCCTTTACCGTTTTAGGCTTTAACGGGATATATGGATGCAAAACTTGAGTTAAAATGAATGAAAATACCAAAACAGGACCTTCTCTCCAAAGAAAATAAATGAAATTGCGCCAATGGAAAGAAACGGGCCGAACGGAAGCGCGAATTTCAAATTTTTGCCTTTAAGCAGCATAAAAATCATCCCAACGAAGGTTCCCGCAACGGATGCGACAAAAATGGTAAAGATAACCCCTTTCCAGCCGACAAAGGTTCCAATCATGCCCAGAAGTTTGATGTCTCCACCTCCCATGCCTTCTTTGCGGGTAATAAGACTGTATGCCCATGCAACCAGTAAAAGACTTCCCCCTCCGATCAACAAACCAAGTATAGAGGCCTTAAACGTCATGGTGGACAAAACAAAAGAAGCCGCCAGGCCAACGGGAATCCCCGGAAGCGTGATAATGTCCGGTATGATTTTGTGATCAATATCAATAAAGGTTATAACAAGCAGTGACGAAATAAAAATAAAATATACCACACTTTCCATGGTCAGACCGAACATGAAAAAAACATTGATCGCAACAATCCCGGCCATCAACTCAACCAAGGGATAGCGAAAAGAAATAGAAGCATTACATTGACGGCACCGACCTTTGAGCCATACGTAGCTAAAAACAGGGATATTGTCATAAAATTGTATGGCACTGTTACAATGTGGACAGATTGAACGGGTCGGATTTATAATCGATTTTGAGGAGGGCAGTCGATATATACAGACGTTTAAAAAACTTCCAATGCACATGCCGAAAATGAAAATGATGGCTACGATCAAGAAGTTAAACATGTTTTAGAAAGTGTCCTCTTGAATTTATGATTAGATAATAGTAAGTGCAGTTTTTAGACTGAATGTTTTTTTCTATATATGTAGATGCTGCTTGTGTCAAAACAACTTTTAAACCGTTCGTCAATAATCGGTTATCATGAGAAGAAAAGACAAAGAAATTGCGGATGGCGCCAAGATCGAATCGATCATCCGAAGGTCTACGGTCTGCCGGCTGGCAATGGTTGACGAGAACCGTCCCTATATCGTTCCTTTGTGTTTTGGTTACAAAGGTAATTTACTCTATTTTCATTCAGCACGAAACGGTAGAAAGATCGATGTGCTCAAAAAGAACAATGCGGTCTGTTTTGAATTCGATGTTGACTATGAACCCATAAAAGCGGATAACGCATGTGAGTGGGGGATGAAATATGAAAGTGTTATCGGTTTTGGGAAGGCGTCATTTGTTGACGATGTTGAGGCCAAACGTGAAGCGCTGGATATTATCATGCAGCAATATTCGAGTGGAGTATTTACATATCCGGACGCTAAACTAAAAAATACGATTATTATCAAGGTTGAAATAGAGCATATGACAGGCAAGCAGTCAGGATGAAGAGTACCATGATTTCATGATGGAATTCTTTAAACGGTTTATCAAAACGTATGGGGGAAAGGGGTAGATGCTATGAGTATTAATGTGGTTGAAAAGATAGATGATCTTGTCAAGGTAAGGCATGTGCTTGCAAGTGTTTTTGACAAAAGCGGCCTGGAAGCGTTCATACCTGAACTGCTCAGGATAAATCCTGAGATAAAATTTTTTTCAACGGGCGGCACGTACAAAAAAATTAAAGAAATTCTTGGGGAAACGGCGGATTCTTGTCTGACACAGGTTTCGGATTACACGGGACAGCCGGAAACTCAGGGTGGACTCGTGAAAACTCTGGATTTTAAAATATATCTCGGACTGTTAACCGAAGCATACAATGACGCTCACAATGAGGACATTCAGCGAACAGGTTCTGTTCATATTGATATGACCCTTTGCAATTTATATCCCTTTAAAGATACAATTTCAAAAGCAGATGTAACGGTTGAAATGGCTCGCGGCAATATTGATATTGGCGGGCCGTGTATGATAAGAGCTTCTGCTAAAAATTATTTGAGGGTTGCATCTGTAGTCGATCCATCGGACTATACAGCGATTTTATCAGAAATGAATTCAAACAATGGCTCGATATCGCTGGAACTTCGATACCGTCTTGCCCGAAAGGCATTTGACCACACCGCGGTCTATGACCGCACCATCGCAGACTTTTTAGGTTCCAAGGCATTTAATGATGTGAAGGAATGCTACAAATATTAGATGCCTAAATTAACCTGTTTTTCAAAGAGCACTTAGAGACACTGCGTTTTACTGAATTCCTGCCAGAGGAATTCTCAAATGATTTTTCGTATTCCGTCCGATTAGATTTGCAAACTGCGTAACTGTGATGGAAAAATCAGTCCGAACAAGTTATCGGTTTGTTTTTGGTGATCGCTATCGGCCAAAGACAGCGGGCGAGATAATATGAACATTCACTGCAGGGAAAAAGGAGAAAAAAATGGCTGAAGATTTAAAAAAAATGTATCGAACAATAATGGATGACCATTTTCCTCCGGAGATGGAGATAAGTTTTGTGGATCAGGATAAAAGACAAACCCTTTTTTATGAAAAAGTGGCATGGACCATCGAAAACATTCAAAAAGGGTTAAGATACGGTGAGAATCCGGGGCAGGAAGCAGCGCTTTACAAGCTGATAAATGGAAATCTTATCCTGGGGGAAACCGAATCGATTCAGCCGGGCCAGCATCTGGCTTCAGACATCGAACTTTTGCAGTCCGGAAAGCACCCCGGCAAAACCAACCTGACCGACGCAGACAACTCTTTGAATATTTTAAGATATTTTGTGGATAAACCTACGGTTGTCATTGTCAAACACAACAATCCCTGTGGTGTGGCCCGGTCGGATACATTGGTAGATGCATATCTAAAGGCAAACATGGCGGACAGGGTGGCGGCATTTGGGGGGTGTATCGCTGTTAACAGGGCTGTTGATCCGGCAACGGCTGAAGCCATTACCGAACAATACGCAGAAGTTGTTGTGGCACCTGATTTTGAAGAAGGGGTAATGGGAATTTTTTCAAAAAAGAAAAACCTAAGGGTTATCCGTATTGGTAATATTAACAGGCTGCAGACCTTTGTGGGACAAAGATGTGTGGAATTCAAAAGCCTGATTGACGGTGGTATTATCGCCCAGTGGTCATTTGTGCCAACAGCCCGTACAAAGGCGGATCTGAAACTTGCAGCATGCGAATATAAGGGAACGCACTATCAGGTCAACCGTGAACCCACGGATGAAGAATACGAAAACATGCTATTTGGATGGCTTGTTGAATCAGGAATTACCTCGAATTCAGTCATTTATGTCAAAGATCAGGTCACCGTCGGCATCGGAACCGGTGAGCAGGACCGGGTGGGTGTTGCAGAAATTGCAAGGGATAAGGCCTATCGAAAGCTGGCGGACCGGTACTGCTTTGAAATGTATAATATGCCTTATAATGATTTGAGAGATAAAGATAAAAAAGCGGAAATCGATGAAAAAGTATCCAAAGAGAAAGGCGGGCTCATTGGCTCCGCCATGGTCAGTGATGCTTTTTTCCCCTTCAGAGACGGTATTGATGTCGGTCTGGAAGAAGGGGTAACATCGGTGATTCAACCGGGCGGATCGGGAAATGATTACCAGTCCATCGAGGCCTGCAACGAAGTCGGCGCGACGATGGTCTATACCGGGCAGAGAAGTTTCAAACACTAATTTGTTTCCATCCATAAATGGCCTTTTTCCGCAATCTCGGCGTCAATCTGCGGGATTCCTTGTGCGACGTACTTAAGTACGTCTCCTCGCAATCCCTTGATTTCCTTGATCTTGCGCAAAAATTCTCATTTTTGGATTGGAAACATAATAATGCCCAATATTTATTCCTAGATGGACACCAAATGGGATTGACTCACACCAGATATTTCAAGGTCTTGTGCTGTTCAGCCCGACAAAGGTACCACCGTTTCTCTGGCATAAAGCGCGCATCAGGGTGGCAAATCGTTCACCGGTGTTGCCGCGTTGGTTCGTTTGTTCCATAACGACCGGAAAACCAACGGCATGGATCCGGACGCGACGAGAACCGTCTTTTGCCGTCCGGTTGATTCTGTCAATCTCATTGATGACCGGTTGGATTGCCGGACCGCTGAATTCGTCACCGAATACATAAAGACTTATTTTTTTATCTTTCGAATAAAAGATATTAATTGCTGCAGTAATACCTTCCACCGGACTGCTGTTACTGAAAGCGTTCCAGGTACGCAGGGCTGAGATGATGGCCCTGCGGCGGGCCGGGGTGTCCGGTATCCATTTTCCGGCATACTGGGAAAACAGGAAGTTTCCCATATCGTTCATTATCTGGATACCTTTGACTTTCGGATAGATTTCGAGTGTCTCCCGCATTTTTTTCTGAACCAGGCTCCAGGCATTCCGCTGCATGCTTCCGGAGGTGTCGATAATAAATAGGATGTACTCGCTATCCACCGGGATACCCCCGACCGAACGGGTCATCTTTTTAGGTAAGTTTTTCAAAAGCCGCTTCATTTCTTCGGTCAGTTCCTGTCGGGCTCGTGCCAGTTTGCCCTCAATAATATTTTGTACCATAGCGTCTTCTTTTGATGCAGCAAATTGGCCCTCAATAATCGATAGATCGCCCTGGAGGCGGGCAAGCTTTTTCTTTTCTTCGGACAGTTGTTCCTTTTTCGCTATCAGCTCGCGATTCAAAATCTGGGTTTTACCTCGGAGTTCAAACCGTTCGTTTTCCAGACGAACGATTTCAGCCTGCATATTTTTCTTGATTTCTTCGATGACCACCGGTTCGGCAAATTTGGACAACACAAACAACAGAATAATGGCACCGAACCCGCAACAGATGCAATCAAGAAAGGAAAGGCTGAAAATGTCTAT
>JBFESJ010000071.1:0-15312 GCA_041548585.1 Desulfobacterales bacterium
TATTAAAAAGAAAAAAATTAAATCCTTTATTAATATTTGATTTGGGAATTTGACCACCCTTTCAGTTCATGTTATTTAAAATCAGTGACATTTGAACTGAAAGGAGGTGGTTAGAAAAGCGGAAAGGGTATAAATATGAAACAACATAAGGTTATAGATTTTACCCGATACCGCAATAACACCGATGAATTAAAAAAACGAAAACGATCACGTAAACGAAAAAAGGGTTCTGTTTACAGTCGAAACGGTAAATTGTGGGTTGATTTTTACTATTTGGGTAAACGGGTTCGCGAACCATCCGGTTTAAACGATACGAATTCAAATCGTAAACTGGTTCGAAACCAACTCGATTTAATTATTGCTGAAATCGAAAACGAAATATTTGAATTTTCGAAACGGTTTCCAAATAGTAATAAAAAGAATTATTTTGCTGAAATTGAAGGCAATTCAATCCGCAAAGATCCTAACTTATTGATATTTAAGGATTATGTTAAATCGTGGTTAGAAGTTATGAAACCTGGAATGAGTTTTAATCAAATTCAGGATTATAATTGTATTTTAAATTGCCACATACTCCCTTATTTCGGAAAGATGAATTTTAATGAATTGTGGTCGCCCTTTCGAATGAAAAAATTCATCGTCAAATTAAAGAGCAAAAAGAATCGATACGGTAAACCGCTTTCCGGTAAACGTATTCAAAACATTATGATCCCGTTAAGGGTTATCGTAAGAGATGCAATCGACGAATACGGCTGGCATGATCTTCACGATCCGTTTACCAACCTTAAACTTCCAAAGGTAAGAAAGATTCGGATTTATCCATTTTCCTTTGATGAATGGAAAACGCTGATGGGGTTTATTTCAGATTGGTACAAGCCCTATTTCGAATTTGCGGTCCAGACCGGTTTACGGCCGTCTGAACAGGTTGCCTTAAAATGGGCCGCCATTGACGAACAGTTCATTCACATTGAACTTTCCAGGGTTCGAAACCGGGAAAAATCGGATTTAAAGACCGAAGAGAGCCGGCGAAGGATCGAGATCAGACCGTCCATGCGAAAAGTGCTTGAAGATCAGTGGGCGCTGACGAAATGTTTTAACAGCGAGTATGTGTTCTTGAACATCAACGCAAAACCCATCCTTCAGGACAAAACCAGAGAGGTCTGGGCGAGAGCCATGAAAAAAAGCGGTCTTAGGTATCGGAGAATGTACGAAACCCGTCACACGTTCGCATCCTGGGCCCTGGCGGCAGGAGAATCGCCTGAATGGGTGGCCAGAACCTTAGGGCATGTGAACACGTCCATGGTGTACAAGACTTACGGTCGCTATATTCCAAATCTGACACGGCATGATGGATCAGCCCTTGAAAAGCTGTATTTGGAAGCCACCAAAAACAAAAGGGACACAGATTTTATGGTCACAATTGGTCACAATTATGGTCACAATCGTGAAAATCCACGTCCCTTAACAGAGCTAACGCTCTGATTTAATTAGATTTTGAAATGGTGGAGGCGGCGGGAGTCGAACCCGCGTCCGAAAACATTCAACACAGGCATCTACATACATATCCTGAACTTTAGCTTTCGCCTTTTTAAGTCTCCTCCAGGCTGGATGCTTAAAAGGCTATCCTGTTAGAATGTTCGCCAGTCCGTTAACAGGATTTAGGGACCGGCTATCCTGCTCGTCGACGCCCTTGCCGGATTAGCAGGAGTGGTCCGGCAGGACGCTAGCCTTTAAGCGGCTAGAGCGTAGTTATAATCATCTGCGATTATGTTTAATTCCCCACCTATTTTTACAAGCAGGCAGGAGCTTGGTATGCAACCTGGGCCTCTTTATCTCCGTCGAAGCCGTTTCGCCCCCATGGTGTGTGCAGATGTGTTGAAAAAGAACGATTTTATAGGTTAAATTTAAGCAAATTTCATCTATTTGTCAAGCCCGTTACAATTTAAATTCGTCATTCAATTTTGAAACACTCCGTTTAGGAAGCCCTAGTAGACACTCGAAAACTGAATTTTCGGGTTTTCTCCGCTTTGGATACACCGCTGTCCGGGATAAACGTCCGTTCCATAAATGTGACTTCCCCTCCCCTTTCCATAAAAATGATCGAAGATGATCGGGTTCCGTAAAATTCGCTGGTAATAAATAAAGGGGAAAGAATCCGCTCCCAGTCAAGACCAACACCGGTGTCTGGCAGCATGCGATCCGGCGGACAAGCACCATCTCTTAAAATATTGAATATATCTTCAGGGTTTATCTTTTCTTTGCCGTTCAGCAGGTTCTCAAGGTCCGACTTTCCTTTTGAAATCTTGGGCCACGGTGTATCGATCAAGTGATTGCTAAGCCCGTACATACCCGGTTTAAGCCGTTTAATATCGTTTCCCCGGTTTGAATAATAGTAGAGTTCAGACCCATCCCCCACAAGAAGATTATATCCGTTATATTGATGTCCAATGGATTTTACATGTTCGAGATAATTGTTAGGTGACGCTTTTCCGGTCAAAAAGTCTCGGACCAAATAACCTCTGGATGGTGCATTGTGTATATTCGGGCCCGGATCTCTGTAATTGGTGATAGCTGCAAACCGTCCGAGCCGTGTGATACCCAGCCACATCCCCTGATGCTTAAGATCTTGGCCGCCAAGGATATCCGGTGAATCATCATGGAAGGCGACGGGGGCTGTGGGACGGTCGTAATATTCATCTCTGTTTGCCGCCAATACCATCCGGTATTTCGGATGCATCTCATATGATAGAAGGATCAGACACATTTGGGTATAAGATTCAGTTAATAAATAAACGATTTTGTCTGTTTTTTTCTTTACTTGATTTTCCGTTATTGCTACATACGAACATCTTCATACCTAAACTGAGCGTTTCAAATACTGACAGGGCTATAAAAAAGTATCGCTCAATTTAGGTCATAGATTGTCGAAAGTTTAATATAGACAGCGGGATTTCGCAAGCTCAACTTGTATATTTGGCAAACGCAATGCTTGTAAGTTTTAAATAGGGGTGGCTCCCTTTTTAAATGAAAAATGCTTAAAGGAGGTTTTTTACAGATGGACATCAGCAGAAGATTGGGTACTTTGGTGATTTTTGCTGTGCCGGCGGTGATCGGCGGAGGCATTGTTTACGCGTTATTTCACAGTTATGTTTCTGTTTTTGCTTATATAATTATTCTTTTATTTGTTGCGGGCGCATTTGCCACCAAATAAACCGGCGAATAGAAATGATCCGTTCTTAAATTTCACACGGTATTTTTCCTGATAACCGTCTTGACATTCCCGTTTGAATGAAACGAAAAAATACCGGATACTTTTTAACCTCAGTAGATCGTAAACAAAATGGAGAAGGATGTTTGAGGTTTCACCCATAACGTTGTTATCAGGCCTGGTCGAGACACGGGCAACATCCATGCTCAAGGACATGAAATTTTTGTATTGAATTGGAGTCGCGATGCAAGGCAGAACCTCCAGCAATATTATTTTGTGGTTTTTTCTGGCGCTTTTTCTTGTTTCACTTTTTCTCCTCGGACGGCTTTTCTGGCCCTTTGTATCGGTTATTATTCTTGCCGCTGTTGTGAGCAGCATTTTCAAACCATTGTATGACATTTTAAACCGCAAAATAAGCCCGGTTTTGTCTTCCATTCTGACCTGTGCTTTAATCTTTTTCATACTGTTTATTCCAACGGTTTTTTTTGTGGGCATTTTATCAAAAGAAGCCTACGGCCTGTATCTCATGGGAAAGGGCGCGGTCATCAGCGACCAGATCAAACATATCCTGGAAACCAGCAGGATTTTGGAAAAAATAAACCTTATTCTTTCAAATTTCAGCTTACAGATTACCGGCGAAGAATTGAACAAAGGTATTTCGGAATTGGGTAAAATCGTCGGCCTTTTCCTGTATCAGCAGGCCAGCTCCATCGCATCTAATATACTCAGTTTTTTTGTATATTTCTTTTTAATGCTCCTGATCATCTATTATCTCTTGATCGATGGAGAAAGGCTGATATCGTTCATCATCGAACTTTCCCCGCTGCCGGAGGATCAGGATAAAAAACTCATCCAAAAATTCAAGGATATGGCCGGTGCAATCCTCATCGGCAACGGCCTGGGAGGGCTGATTCAAGGAGTGGCGGGCGGCCTTGTTTTTTCACTCTTTGGCTTGAAATCCGCCTTTTTATGGGGTGTCATTATGGGATTTCTCGCATTTTTGCCCATCATCGGCATCGGAGTGGTCTTTATTCCCGCGGCGATTTATCTGTTTTTCAAAGGGCGGATTGCATCGGGTATATTTTTCGTCGTGTTTTACATTATTCTTTCCGGCAGCGTCGAATACCTGTTAAAACCCAAGCTGGTGGGCCATCGCGTTAAAATGCATACCCTGCTGGTCTTTTTTTCAATCATCGGCGGATTAAAGCTTTTTGGCATCCTCGGCATTATATACGGGCCGCTGGTCACAACCGCTTTTTTAACATTAACAGATATTTATTATACCAGCTATCAAGAAATAGTTGATCCAGTAAAAAACAAATGCAAGTAATGATTTTTCCGTTTGGAAACCGTTTTGTATTTGAAAAACCTATACCCGGTGCCTGACCGGAAATTAGATACAGCGTTCAACATCAGGTCGAAGATCCCAAACATTGAACGGGTTCATACAAACAACGCCCCGGATGCAGCAAAATAACCGCGTATGGATGCAAGCCAATTACATTTCAGGCAGATAGCACATTATGAAAATACCGAACGAAGACCCCCTATTGATTCTTGCTTCAACATCTCCCCGTCGTCGATACTTACTGGAACAGGCAGGTCTGAAATTTTCCGTCATTCCGAGCAATATCGATGAAACCAAGATCCCCCTGTCCTCACCCGAGACCTACGTAAGAATTCTATCCGAAGCCAAGGCCGACAGCGTATCTCGAAAATACCCTGACAAATGGGTCATCGGGGCGGATACCATCGTCCTGAAAAACGGCACCATACTCGGGAAACCGGAATCAATGGATGACGCGCGAATCATGCTCAAACAACTCAGCGGGCAAACCCATCAGGTGCTTACCGGGTATGCCATTGTCTGTAAGGCCAAAAATAGAAAATTCTCGGAAACCATTAAAACGGACGTTCTCTTTAAACATCTTTCCGATGAAGAAATCGAATGGTACATCCATACCAAAGAGCCTTTTGACAAGGCGGGTTCTTATGCAATTCAGGGGCTTGGCACCTTTCTTGTCCGAAGTATTCGCGGCTCATACACAAATGTTGTGGGACTTCCGGTTTGTGAAGTCGTCGAATTTCTGATAAAGGAAGGAATTATTCATATTTCCAAGACGTAAAAATAATATGTCCGTTTCAGGGGGTGTGCTTCCCCGTGTAACGATATTGACGGAAAGGCTTCAACATTTCATCAGTGATTTGGCAGTGGGGGATACCACGGGCATAACAGTGTTCAACCACCCATGAATCTTAAAGAGAAACTGGAAAATATTAAAGATCGCATCCGCAAAACGGCCCTCACATGCGGCCGCGACCCCAACAGTGTTCATCTGGTTGCAGTCAGTAAAACCGTTCCGACAGACCGGGTGAAAGAAGCCATCGACGCCGGCGTTGCCATTCTGGGTGAAAATTATGTCCAGGAAGCCCGGGATAAGTTCAATGTTCTGTCTATGTACCCGGTATCGTGGCACTTTATCGGACATCTTCAGTCCAACAAGGCCAAATACGCGGTCAGGCTTTTTGACCTGATTCATTCCGTAGATACGCTCAAGCTGGCCCGTGAACTCAACAAACAGGCAAAAAAAGTTAATAAAGTTCAAAACATACTTATACAGGTCAATATCACTAAAGAACCCTCAAAATCAGGTGCAGATGTAGAAAATGTTGCAAGCCTGATCAAGGATATATCCATTCTTGAAAATTTATCCGTCAAGGGACTCATGACAATGCCCCCCTATTTCAACAATCCCGAAAAGGTTCGGCCCTATTTCTCTGCCCTTCGTAATCTAAGGGATCAGATCCGCAAAGCGCTGCCGGGAGTCGTCCTGGATGAGCTCTCCATGGGGATGACCGGTGATTTTGAAGTTGCCATTGCAGAAGGCGCAACTCTTGTACGGATCGGAACGGCAATTTTTGGAGAAAGAACATGAAGATTCTTCTTCACATCTGTTGTGCCCCGTGCGCCATATACCCGACTAAAATTCTTCACAACGAAGGATTTGACATCATGGGTTTTTTCTATCGAAACAATATCCATCCTTTCACGGAGTGCATCAAAAGACAGGAAACCCTTCACTCTTATGCCGCTTCTATCGATCTTAGAATCATATATCAGGAGGGCTATGACCTGGAGGGATTTATCCGAAATGTGGCGTTCAGGGAATCAAATCGGTGCGCTTACTGCTATCATGAGCGACTCCGATCCACGGCCCTGATCGCAAAGCGCGGAAAGTTCGACTGTTTCAGCACAACGTTGTTATACAGCAAATTCCAGAAACATGATGAAATAAAATCGATCGGTGAGGCCGTCGGTAAATCTGTGGGGATAACGTTCTACTATAACGATTTTCGGATCGGGTGGAACGAGGGTGTTGAAACCTCAAAGCGTTTAGGGATGTATCGCCAGCAGTACTGCGGCTGTATTTACAGCGAGAAGGAACGGTATTACAAGGAAAATTAACGACAGCGAGCTGAAATAGCGACAATCGCCTTTAGACGGCGAATAATAAATCCATACTCCGCGGTGTTACTGTCAGCCCGTTGGTATCAAAAAACCGATATAACATATCAGAACGCCTTGACTTTCGTCTTTTTAGCGCAATATATAAATAATTATGTTTAGCAATTTTATATACTATATTGTCGTACTTCTCATATACACCACCTACCAGCCTTCTGAAGATACAAACTTTTCAGCCCCTGAAACTCTTTTTCTTTTTATGAGTCTGATACTTATTTTCGCGGCGTTCACCTGGATACAGTTTCAAAGGATCGAAAAACAGATTCTAAAACAAAGCCCATCTCATCTGGACCATAAATTCAGGTCTACGGTAACTCGCCAATCCATATTGGCGATATTGCTCTTTTCAATTGACATTTACGGTCTCAACCTTACGTCCTTTTTGATAAATATACGGTTTTTAAGCATCATCCCCACGTTTCAAGCGTTACTGTTTCTCATGCTCTTTACATTTTACCTGGCAATTGTATGGGCATGTGCCTACACCCCTTACCGGCGCCTTTATCCGACGGACCTGCCAAGAAAAACTTACGTTCTGTCTCATATTTCATTTTCGGTTCCAATACTTTTGCCCTGGCTTCTGCTGTCCGGAATAGCAGACATCATCCATGCGCTGCCATTTGACCCACCGAAACGCTTCCTCTCCACCACCGAGGGTGAGGTAACTTACTTTTTAGTTTTTCTTATAGCAATCGCAGTGGTCGGCCCGGCGATGATCCAGAAATTCTGGCGATGCAAACCCCTTGAAACAGGATACAATAGACATCGGATTGAAGAACTGTGCAGAAAAGCCGGATTGGAATATGCCGATATTCTTTACTGGCCTATTTTCGGAGGGAGAATGATCACCGCCGCCGTGATGGGATTGATTAAGAAATTTCGCTACATCCTTGTCACCCAGGGTCTTCTCCACATGCTCGAACCCGAAGAGATTGATGCGGTCATTGCGCACGAAATTGGGCACATAAAAAAAAAGCATCTTCTTTTCTATCTGTTATTTTTTGTCGGCTATATGATCATTTCATATGCGACCTTCAACTTGCTGATATATTCTATTGTCTTTTCAGAATCGATATACAGGTTTATAAACAGCACCGGCCTTGATCAGACTGCAGTCACCACATCGATTTTCAGTTTGGTTATTATCATCGTTTTTCTGGTCTATTTCCGCTTTATTTTCGGCTATTTTATGCGTAATTTTGAACGTCAGGCAGACACGTACGTATACACCCTCTTCGACAGTGCCGAACCGCTGATCTCGACATTCGAAAAAATTGCCGCAACCAGCGGAGAGCCGCCGGACAGGCCCAACTGGCACCACTTCAGTATCAAAAAACGGATCGATTATTTAAAAAAATGCGAGTCCGACAAGATCTGGGTACAGCGCCATGATAACAAAATAAAAAAAAGCATTGCCATGTACCTGTCAGGAGTGATCTTGCTATGTGGTGTCGGGTATAGTCTAAGCTTTGGTGAAAACAGCAAGAAACTCAATAAACATTTTTTTCTGACGATCATACAAAGAGAGATTGAAAAGACCCCGGACAATCCATTGCTTTACAGCACGCTGGGCGACCTTTATTACAGTGACAATAACTATGCTGAAACCATTCAAGCTTACAAGCAATCGCTCATGATCGATCCCAATAACACCCATGCATTAAACAACCTTGCATGGCTGTATGCGACATGTGAGGTTGAAAGCTTTCGTGACCCGAAAAAAGCACTGGAACTTGCCAAAAGAGCCGTCCAACTCGAAGAATCTCCCCATATACTCGACACACTCGCAGAAAGTTTCTACGTTAACGGGCAGATCGAACAGGCCATTATCACGGAAAGTCGGGCGCTTGAAATTTCAATAAAAAATCGAGACTATTACAAAAAGCAGCTCGCTAAATTTAAACTCGCCATGAAAAAAAGCATTTTGCTTTAGATTTTCTAAGCTTACTATAGGTAAAAATCCGAATCCGGCACCCCCCATGTGGCGCATACGCGCTGGATTTTACCGAAAACACCGGATCAAATTCACGGACCGGTGGTTACCCATGTCTTATGATTTAAATTGACATAACAGCTACAATCATCTATAATTATATAAAATTAAATCTGAATTATACGAAAAATTGGGAATAAAAGTTCAGATTAGAAATGGCGCTTATGAGAAAACGGATAAACTTAAAATTGACACAGATTGCCGTCGTAATTTTCGCGCTGGCCCAATATGGAGGGGCACAGGCCGCCAATTTAAGATATGTAAGAACCGGCAAACATGAAAATTTTACGCGCGTTGTGTTCGAATTCCAAAACAAACTTCAATTCAAAAGCCCTAAGATCACAGGTAAGGGACAATTTTCCGTTGTTTTTCTTGACGCATCCACAAAGCTTCCGCGCCAGACATTATACAAGACAGGCCCGCTCCAACTCGTTCAGTCAATTGAATTTGTTCGGCAAAAATCCAATTTGACAGCCAACGTAAGGTTATCTTTTCCCTATTTTATTCTAAAAGCGTATTCTCTCGTCGGCCCTGACCGCATTGTTGTTGATGCATACTGGATGTCTACACCGTCTGAGAAATCCGCGCAAAAGGAATCTTTAGGTAAAAAATCTTTATTGGAAACAACACCAACGCCCGAAAAAAAAGAATTGAAAAATACGCCCCAAAACGCTTTGGTAAAAGAAGACCCCAAACAGCCCCCAATACCCTTGAGCATAAAAAAATCAGCGCAGAATCAAACTCGAGCACCCCAAAACACCTTTTCGAACAAAATTTCAAATCCATCGCCTGAAACAAAAACCGGATCATCCCCTTCTTCAAAGGATAATTACACCCTGCAAACATACCTGCTTGTCGCATTAAACGTTTTTACAGGTTGTATTGTCGTGTTGTTCATTTTTACCCTATTGAAGCAAAGGCACACGATCGAATTTGCTCATCCTTATGAACTTATGGACTTTATCAAAACATCTGATGAAACTATGGCCGCCATTGATGCTCAAATAAAAAGCGCGTTTCAAAAATATGATCAATTTTGATTATAGGGGATAATATGACGGAAAACATCCAGGAAGAAATTATTGTCGGCCTATCCGACGATGAAAAAAATGACCTTGAAAAAATGATAAAGGCGTTTCGGGAAAAGCAGTCTGCCCAACCAGATAGCACAGCAGCAGAAGATGTTCAAAAGCAGATATTGTCAATGAGTGAAAACCTTGCTCGGTATGGTGATATCCTACTAAAATTCGATACAAAAATAAAACTTTTGCACGGAATTCTGCGCCTCTCTGATAAAAAAAACAGGATTATGAACCAGCGTATTGACGCAATCATAGAGCTGCTGAAAGGGCAAACATTTTAACCGAAAAATAGCTTTTCGGTTAAACTTCAACTGAAAGGTGGGCAATGAATGACTGGATTGATAGACAGAACAGTGTAGTTCACCGAATTATTGATGGTTCTATCACGATCGACTCCATCGAAGAGTTCGAGAACCTGCTCAAAGCCTTTCCTAATGATCCGCGGCTCCATAAAATCTTTGCTGACCGGCTGTTAAAAGAAAAATCATTTAATGCAGCCGATGAATACCGGATGTCAGCCAGGCTTTTTTTGGAAGCAGGCCTCCCGTTGCAGGCAATTGCATCTAAAATCTATGAGTGGCGAATCGTCAAACCGTCCCGTGAAGAAGGGTCGGCCTTCCATTCAGCCCTTTGTGAATGTAATCCACGAGATACAGAAGTGCAGAAGTTTTTCACAAAGCTGACGTATGAGGAAATGATCGCCTTAATGGACCAAATTGTGCCCCATGCGTTTCCTGCCAGAACCATGATGATTAAATTTGGGGATGAAGAAAACGAGTTGTGCTTCGTCGTATCCGGCGTGTTGGAAGAGGCCCCCTACCATCGTCTTGAAAATGGAGAAAAGGTCAAAAAAGAATCCGAGACGATTTTGACGGAAGGCGATATTTTTGGTGAAATTTATCCATTTGAGGAGGAACAACTATCTCAATCAGACATCGAATCGGTTACTCGCGTCGAATTGTTGAAAATCTCCAAATTAAACCTAATTTCGGTCTGCAGGGAATTTACCAACCTTAATCTTATGATACGGACCCTGTATAAATATCGTGCAGAATCCGGCAAAGAAAGATTTTCGAAAACGGTTCGAAAGGCAACCCGGCATCAACTTCCGATGCAGGTAAATCTGACGATTTTTAATGACGAAACCGAAAAACCTCCGCTAATCCTCGGAGGATTTACAGACAATATTTCTTTGAGCGGAACCTGTGTTGTCTTAGGCGCGAAATATCAAACCGGTACTTTAGCCAATTTAACAGGTAAAAACGTTAAGATACAGATGAGTTTGCCGATAGAATCTATTAAACTCAATATCTTGGGCAATATTGTTTGGAGCAAGGAAGTTCCTGTCGAAGGGAAAAAAACAGCAATAATCGGTGTTCAATTTAAGGGTATGAATGATATTGATCGCGGGATACTGAAAGGCTACTGCTGCGGATCCGAAGCAGAACAAAATCTGATCTGGAGCCTATGGACTTCGCTTATGGAAAAGTAGATAATACCTCAGTTGATCGGTAACTTGATGAAGATAAAAGGTGCCAAGTGAAAGAGGAGCTAAATACGAAAAACAAATCTACCCCCAAAATATTGGCTATTGGTGGAGGAAAGGGCGGTGCTGGAAAGAGTGTTGTAAGCACGATTATGTCATTTTGGCTGGCCAGAATGGGCAACCGGACGGTCCTTATGGACATTGATCTTGGCGGAGCCAATCTTCACACCCTCCTCGGAATTAAAAGTCCTGCCAAGACGCTAAATGATTTTATTACACGGAAATATGAGTCATTGGAAGATATTTGCATTGACACGAGCGAGAAAAACCTTCGCCTCGTGAGTGGGGCCAGTGACGTTCTTTCATTAGCAAACCCCCACTTTAGCCAAAAAGTCAAACTGATCACCCACCTGTCAAGGTTGGATGCCGATTACGTTGTTCTCGATCTTGGTGCCGGTACGTCTTTTAACGTTCTGGATTTCTTTCTTATCGCCCATAAAAAAATTATTGTTCTCACCCCAGAGCCGACATCCATTCAAAATGCTTATATATTTGTTCGTAATGCAGTTTACCGAAAGTTAAGTAGACTTTCCAGTAAAAACCCAGCACTCCAGGCGCTGATTAAAATCGCCATGGACCCCAAAAATGTTCTAAAAATCCGAACGATCAAAGAACTTTTTCAGTTCATTGAGGAGTCGGACGAAAAGGATGTTATCGACGTTCTGAAAAAGGAAATCGGAGATATCCGGCTGGAAGTGATTACCAACATGGTGAAAAAAGAAAAAGAAGAAAACGCAGGTCGTATTGTTCAGATTGTTGCTGAAAAATACCTGACAATACCTTCGACGGATTTGGGCAGTGTCTCCTATGATAAACATATCCATAGAATGGTTTCCGATATGATCCCTTTAATCAACCTGGAACAGTCGAGCCAGGCTTTTGGCAATGTTTATGAAATTGCAAACAAGATTAAGGCAGTTTAACCCGACGTCTCGGAATTTCTACAACTTACTGTTACCACAAGTTTATTAATGAAGTCCTGTTTATGCCTCCGGCATGGAAAAATGGGATGTTCATTCTATTTCATACATACCTTTCTGACCTGCAACAGATCACAGTGTCCCCCAAAAATTTTGTCAATCCCGTCCTGTTTCAATGTTTTCATACCGTCTCGTATGGCCTGATTCCGTATCACTTCCACCGGTGAACTGTTTTGGATCAGCTTTTTCATTTCATCGGTTCCCAACAACAGTTCATGAAGCGCCATCCGGCCGGCATATCCTGTATTGTAGCATCTTTCGCAGCCTCTCGGTTTTTTTAGCATCAGATCATCGGTGTAAGGAATATTCATGCGCTTTTTAGATTCCTCCCCAGAACCATATTCCCGAACAAGTTCATCATACTCACTTTTTAATAGGTGATACGGTTCTCTGCAATGGATACAGTTCGTGCGGACCAGCCGCTGGGCAAGAATGCATAGAATCGCATCGGCGAAGTTAAATGGATCCATTCCCATGTCAAGAAGTCTGCTGATGCTTTCAGGGGCACTGTTTGTGTGAAGGGTTGAAAATACCAGGTGACCTGTCAGAGATGCCTCTATGCCGATGGACGTTGTTTCCCGGTCGCGCATCTCGCCGACCATAATAACATCCGGATCCGACCTCAAAAACGCCCGCATTGCAGAAGCAAAGTTGAATCCAATTTTAGGCTTAACCTGAACCTGTCTTAATCCCCTCTGGCTGATTTCCACAGGATCCTCAGCGGTCCAGATCTTGGTTTCCGTAGTATTAATATACGACATGGCCGAATGAAGCGTGGTTGTTTTGCCTGAACCGGTTGGACCGCATACAAGGACAAGGCCATTGGGCTGTGTGATGGCGCCGACAAATTTATTGTAATTGATTTTCGAAAAACCTATTTTTCCCAAAGGGAGCGGCTCACCGGCATCGAGTATTCGCATGACAACATCCTCGACGCCGCCCTGGGTTGGAACCGTTGCCACTCTGAGTTCGATATCGGGACCACCAAATTTTTTAAATTTGATCTTACCGTCCTGAGGCTTGCGTCGTTCCACAATATCAAGATCGGCCATGATCTTAATTCGAGACACGATTTTATTTCGCAGGGCATAGGGAATGCTCTCAAACAACTTGCAAGCGCCATCAACCCGTATCCGGATCTGTGTATTCATTTTCCCTGGATAAGGCTCTATATGAATATCGGAAGAACCTCGTTTATACGCATCGATTATAATTTTGTTGACAAGCTGAACGATGGCACTGTCTTCTTGGTACAGGACGGATTCCTCATCGTCAATCTCCATTTCCTTGCTTTCAAACTGTGATAGGATCTCTGATCTGGAAGCCAGTTTTTTTTCTTTCCGGGTAAAATGCTGTATAAAAGCAAGGATATCCTGTTTGAGCGCCACGTTAAACGTTAGCGGTTTGTTTAAAAAAAGCGTCTTGATTTCTCCAACCTTCTGAAGATCATACGGGTTGTCTATTGCAATAACGATTTTTCCATCTTCTATTTTTAGCGGAACCCAGAAATTGTTGCGCATGAAAGATGCTTTAAAGTCGGCAAGAAGCTTACCCGGCGTCGTTACATTCGGATCATATTCTACAAACGGAACCTTATAGAATCTACGGAGAGATTTTCCGATATCCTGTTTGGAAATTTTAAAATCAGACATTAAGACCGTTTCAACCGGCGCTTTTCCTGCTCTGGCATCAGAAACGGCTCTGTCGAGTTCATCTTGGGTTAACATATGGTTTTCAAGAAAATAATCGAACTTGCTCGGCCGTGCCTTTGCAATCCGTTTCTGATTATACAGGGCAATTCCCAGGATATTACCCATTTCTCTTGCGGATTTCTCATCGCGCCGGGTAAACGCGCCGGTTCCCCTGCGATTTATGAGTTGGATGGTGCCAAGCAGATATTTTTTAAAGACAATCGGAACTACAAGAACCTGCCGGGTTGTAAAACCTGCCTTTCGATCCCAGCGTTTATCGAATTTCAAATCAGGATCGATGGAGGCCAGTTCTCGATCATCATAAACATTCTTAATATTTATAAGTGTCTTCTTAAAAGCGGACCACCCGGATATACTGGTTTTCGACATGGGAATACGAATCTCTTCGATTTCGTCTCCGGATTTAACGCGTGATACCAGCTCCCGTTTTTTGCCGTCAACGACATAAACGGTCAGCCTCTCCGCCGCAAAAAGTCCGGTAATTTCATCCTTCAGATCCACCAGGATCTCATCCAGATTGGCAGCAGCATGTATTTTGTTGCAAATATTCTGGAGATTTTTTCGATAATCAATCTCGGATTTGAGTTTCCGGGTATTTAACGCCTTGGCATTTAATATACTTGTTTTGTTTAACATTTTATTTTTTACCTAAACGAAATTATCCGGCGGCTTAGGCAAATTGTGACCGTTATTAGTTCAACCACACCAAAGGCGGATAAATCGGAACATTATTTTGGCAACTGCTATAACTTCTCGTATTAACTTCAGCAACGTTCGTGCCAATAACAACACTTCATATGAAAACTAGCGATTATCGAAATAAGTATCCTGGAACACAATGCTCACAAGGCCTTGATTTAAATACGCTTTAAACAAGGTTCATATGATGTATCCATCTTTTGATACTACTGAATCGGGATATAAAAGAAGAATTCGTGGGAGAAGAAAAAGATGAAAATGCACTTAAAACTGTGCATCAATGCACAGTCTTTTGTGCACACGAATACAAGGTGTATGATTTTGTACGTTTATGGCTGGCTGAGTCAAAATCAGATATTCTGATTTTTCGGGTTTTGCTTTGAGAGTTTTCGAGAAATGAAAAAGATGGCCAGATTCAGCAGGCTCGAAGAGAGAATTAAAAGCGCAACCGTATATTTAAAATATTTTCGCGGCATAATCCAATATGAAAAATCATTGGGCGTATTGAGCCACAACCGGTTTGAAAACAGCAGCGGATGAAATATATGCTGCCAAAAAAATGCAAA
>JBFESJ010000072.1:0-14835 GCA_041548585.1 Desulfobacterales bacterium
ACAAAGACCCGTGCTTTATTAATTGCTATGTGATGTTATTTTTTGTCGTCGTCTTTGACCTCTTCGAAATCGGCATCGACCACGTCCTCATCCTGTGTGGAAGGACCAGGCTGTTCCGGTCCTGCTGCTCCCGCCCCTGCCTGCTGCTGGGCGTCTTTTTGGGAAGCCTGCTGGTACATGGCCTCAGCCAGTTTATGAGAAGCTTGCGTCAATTCTTCGCTCGATCGTTTGATTTCTTCAGGGTCATCTCCCTCCATGGCCTTTTTAAGGGGTTCAATAGCAGCCTCGACCTTGATCTTGGTTGCTTCATCAACCTTGTCGCCAAGATCTTTAATCGATTTTTCAGTGGAATAGATTAACGCGTCGGCCTGATTGCGGGCCTCGACCAATTCTCTTTTCTTTTTGTCCTCTTCAGCATGGAGTTCGGCATCTTTTATTAGCTTGTCGATTTCTTCTTTGGACAATCCGCTGGATGCGGTAATCTGGATAGATTGCTCCTTGCTGGTGGCCATATCCTTGGCAGAAACATTCACAATACCATTGGCGTCGATATCAAACGTTACTTCAATTTGCGGCACGCCTCTGGGTGCGGGCGGTATTCCCACAAGTTCAAAGCGACCTAACGTCTTGTTGCCGGCAGCCATTTCCCGCTCGCCCTGAAGGACGTGAATGGAAACGGCCGGTTGGTTGTCTGCTGCGGTTGAAAAAATCTGACTCTTTTTCGTCGGGATGGTTGTATTTTTTTCGATAAGTCGTGTCATGACGCCGCCCAGGGTTTCGATGCCCAGGGAAAGGGGGGTTACGTCCAGAAGAAGAACATCTTTGACGTCCCCTCTCAAAACGCCGCCCTGAATAGCAGCACCCACGGCCACAACCTCGTCGGGATTAACACCTTTATGCGGTTCTCTGCCGAAGATTTTCTTGACACGTTCCTGAACCGCCGGCATGCGCGTCATGCCGCCGACAAGAATCACCTCATTAATATCATTCGGGGTCAGGCTTGCATCCTTAAGCGCAATACGGCAGGGTTTTTCCAGGTTGTCAAGTAGATCACTGATAAGTCCTTCAAGTTTGGCTCTGGTTATCTTTATGTTGAGGTGTTTTGGACCACTGGCATCGGCAGTAATAAATGGAAGATTGACATCTGTTTCCATAGATGTTGAGAGTTCCATTTTTGCTTTTTCAGCAGCCTCTTTAAGCCGCTGCAAAGCCATTTTGTCGTTCCGTATATCAATCCCCTGATCTTTTTTGAATTCACTTGCAAGGTAATCGATAAGCCGGAGGTCAAAATCTTCACCGCCAAGATGGGTATCGCCATTTGTGGCCTTAACCTCAAAAACGCCTTCACCGATTTCAAGAATCGAGATGTCAAAAGTGCCACCGCCCAGATCAAAAACGGCTATCTTTTCTTCACTTTTTTTATCGAGCCCGTATGCCAAAGATGCGGCTGTGGGTTCGTTAATAATCCTGAGCACATTGAGGCCGGCGATTTTCCCGGCATCTTTGGTAGCTTGTCTCTGGCTGTCATTAAAATAAGCAGGCACTGTTATAACTGCGTCTGTCACTTTTTCGCCGAGATATTCTTCAGCGGTATGCTTGATGTTTGCCAAAATAAAGGACGATATCTCCGCAGGACTGTTCAATTTTCCCCTAAGGTTTATGCGAACATCACCATTTTCAGCCTGTTCAATCTTGTAAGGAAGTATCTTGATATCATCCTGCACTTCTTTTGAAGCATACCTGCGGCCAATCAACCTTTTTACCGCAAAAACCGTGTTTTCAGGGTTTGTAATGGCCTGACGTTTTGCAATTTGGCCAACCAATCTTTCCCCACTTTCTGAAACGGCAACGATGGAAGGTGTGGTACGCCCCCCTTCGGGGTTGGTAATAACTTTTGCATCGCTACCTTCCATGACAGCTACACAGGAGTTTGTGGTGCCCAAATCAATTCCAATGACTTTACCCATTTGTTTTCCTCCTAACGTTTATCGGTAATCTTTTTTCTTTGTTTCTTTTTGATCTGATTTTTCCTGGTTTTCAGGCGCTGTTTTTGTTTTTGAAACGACCACCATGGCAGGTCTAAGGAGTCTGTCATGTATCATGTATCCTTTTTGCAATTCCTTGACCACAGAATTGTCAGGATACGTTTGTGTTTCTTCCTGCATGACCGCCTGATGTAAACTCGGGTCAAATGTATTTCCCATGGACTCAAATCGCTTTATACCAAATTGCTCAAAGACTTTGAGTATTTCCTTAAGGGTCATGTTGACCCCTTCTACCATTGAGCTGTTAACGTGTTTGTCATTACTTGAAGATTCGATGGCGCGATCTAAATTGTCGACTACCGGAAGCATGGCCTTTACAAAGCTTTCATTGGCAAATTTTCTGAAATCATTCATTTCACGTGCAGCACGCTTTTTGTAATTTTCAAACTCGGCAGATACCCTCAATAAACGATCATGTGTCTCTTTGGCCTCTTGTTCAAGGGATTCAAGTTTTTCCTCCATCTCTTTGAGAGGATCAACGGGCTCAATGGTATCGCCTACATTTAAGTCTTTTTTATTGTTAGCCGTATCTTCTTTGCTGGTTTCTTCAACATCCGTATGAATTTTTACATTCTTTCTTTTTGCCATCAGCGTTATTATCTCCTGATATTATTGAACAATTAACACTCAGCCATTAAAGTTTCGGGCTAATACCATAATATCGATAAAAAATAAGACTGTCTCGAATATTGTCAAGCCGGAAATAGCAATTTTAATTATGGGTTCAGGAATTTAGAGAACAGGAGGGCAGCATCAAAAATCATGAAGAAAAGTTGGTTGTGCACCCTCTGTCGAATCCTTACTGAAATGTAATAAGCCAAAAAGTTGACCGGGATCAAACCACGACACAGACTGCATTACTTATCGCTGCTTCCTTCCGGACCTGACGAGGTTCGTAACCGTCTGTTGCGCGGTGGCCGATCAGATTGACCTATAGGCTTTCAGGTTCAAACCCTTTAGAGGGAATTCAGCCCCGCATAAAGCGGATTTCGGGAAAAGGGCACCGCTAGCTCCCCGCCTAGCACAACCGTTATAATAAATATAATCGATGAGAAAATTTTTCAAGGTAAAAAGGAATCCGATTTCTAATTTCAGGAAAGAGGTGATCCCAAATTATAATTCAAGTTTCGCATCCTTTTATTTGTCCGAAGCCTTATTTGGTGTTACTTATCCAGGCGTTATTCAAGTAAATTTCAATGAAAATGACGCTCAGCCATATAAAATACGTATTCTCCGTTTTTTATTGACAATGAAAAGGCCATATATCATAATTTTAGATGGAAGAAATATTGACAACATGCTGATATTTAATATAATAATTAAAATGTGAATTTATGCCGGTTCCATGAAATGTTATCCGTCCGTATGAATGTAGGTGCCCAGGATAACGAGATATCGGGTTACGCAGGCACGACTATATTTCCATCGTTTTTTTTGAAAATATATGGCGATGTATGACAGGCATTAAAATCCATTGGAATAAAATCTTTCCGGCTATTATCAATTCCGGCTTTAGCCGAATATATGGATGCGATACTTGAGTAATAAATTATTTCAAACTGTTGAAAAAACCATTACAACTTATGGAATGCTTAAACCAAAACATTCGGTTGTTATTGGCGTATCCGGTGGTCCTGATTCAGTTGCCCTTCTTCATATCCTCCTTGCATTAGCCCCCCGTTTATCTCTCAGACTGGGTGTTGCCCATTTGAATCACTGCCTCCGCCGGAATGATTCAGAAAAAGATGCCCAGTTCGTTGAAACCCTCGCTAGAAAGTTTGATTTGCCCTGTTATATTCATAAAAAGGATGTCCGTAACTATCAGATTAAAAACAGGCTTTCTTTGGAAGAAGCTGCCCGGAGTGTTCGATACACGTTTTTAAACAACGTCGCAAAAACAAAAGGGTACAACAAAATTGCACTTGGGCATCATTCTGATGATAATGCGGAACTCGTGTTGATGAATCTTTTTCGAGGAAGCGGAACACTGGGTCTTTCAGGCATACCCCCTGTAAGAGGCGATAAAATAATACGGCCATTGATACAAGTAGGCCGATCCGAACTTATTGAATTTTTAAGCCAAAACAATTTAAAATATGTTTCTGACGCATCCAACATGGACACAAGGTATCTCAGAAACAGAGTGCGTCATAACTTAATTCCGTTGTTAAAAACATCGTACAATCCGAAAATTTCTGAAACACTAAACCGGCTTTCATCGATAATAAAATCTGAAGAGGAATGGATTGAAGATGTTGTTTATCCTTTTTTTGAAAAAGCCGTATTACATGTTCAGGCAAATCAAATCACCCTTTCTGTTCCAATGCTCAATCGATACCATTTGGCATTACAACGGCGGATCATAAGAATGGCAATTGAAAAAATAAAGGGGGATTTAAGGCGTATTCGTTTGGTGAACATAGATTCTGTAATCGGTTTTTTGGGGAAAAGTCCGGTCTACGGAAATATAGACCTTCCTGATCGTATCAAAATCCAAAAAAAACGAGACAATCTCTATATTTTCCGAGAAAAAAACGCCTTGCGTGATTTTAAGTTGAAATACGACCATTCAGACACGTTCACTTTTGAATATAAAATAGAAAAACTCGAATCTGTCTTCATAAAAGAAATACAAGCGCACATTAGATTTACTGAGATGAGTGTCGAAAATTTACCGGATTATCGTTGTACTGGACAATACACCAATTTTTTTGATAAGGACACCTTAAGCTTTCCGATGGTCCTGAGGAACTTTCGGCCGGGAGACGCTTTCAAGCCACTCGGTGTGCGCGGAACACAAAAACTAAAAAAATTTTTTATTGACAAAAAAGTGCCGCGAAATGAACGGATAAAATGCCCCATCCTGCTGAGCGGCGGCAACATAATTTGGGTGGTCGGTCATCGAATAGATGAATCTGTTAAAGTGATGCCTTCAACCAGAAATGTCCTGAAAGTGGAACTTTTGCTTGCCTAATCACCAATGATGATTAATATTATACTATAATTAAATGTCTCTTAAGGGGGAATACGTCTTTTGAATCCTTTTTACAAAAATTTGGCTTTATGGATAGTCATCACGCTGATGATGATCATGCTTTATAACCTATTTAATCAACAGCACTTGGCTGAAACAAGCATCAATTATACTGAATTTCTTACCATGGTGGAGAGTGAGCGGGTTGCTGATGTTGTTATACAGGGACAAGAGCTCTTTGTCACCGATGCCAATCGTAATCGCTTCAAGGTATATGCACCCCAGGACAGTGATCTAATAAAAATTCTCCGAGAGAAGGGGGTTTCCATAAATGCGAAACCCGAAAGCGAGTCTCCGTGGTATATGTCTATCCTTGTTTCATGGTTTCCGATGATTGTGCTGATCGGCGTCTGGATATTTTTTATGCGCCAGATGCAGGCCGGAGGCGGGAAAGCCATGTCTTTCGGAAAAAGCCGGGCCCGGCTACAATCTGATCAATCAAAAAAAGTTACGTTTGAAGATGTTGCCGGTATTGATGAAGCCAAAGAAGAACTTGGCGAAATTATCGAGTTTTTAAGAGAACCTAAAAAGTTTACCCGTCTTGGGGGAAGGATACCAAAAGGTGTGCTTCTGATGGGATCCCCCGGAACAGGCAAAACGCTTCTTGCACGTGCAATCGCAGGTGAAGCTGATGTTCCCTTTTTTCATATCAGCGGTTCAGATTTCGTAGAAATGTTTGTCGGTGTGGGGGCATCGCGCGTCAGGGATCTGTTTGTGCAGGGTAAAAAGAATGCACCCTGCATTATTTTTATCGATGAAATTGATGCTGTGGGAAGGCACAGAGGTGCTGGTCTCGGAGGAGGGCATGACGAAAGAGAGCAGACCTTAAATCAGCTTCTGGTGGAAATGGATGGGTTTGAATCAAATGAGGGTGTAATCCTTATTTCCGCTACGAACCGTCCTGATGTGCTTGATCCTGCGCTTTTACGTCCCGGCCGTTTTGACCGACAGGTAGTTGTACCTCTGCCGGATATCGTGGGTCGTGAAAAAATTATTAAAGTTCACCTCAAAAAAACATCGATTGCGCCTGATGTAAATCCAACCATACTGGCAAAGGGAACACCTGGTTTCTCAGGTGCAGATTTGGAAAATCTTGTGAACGAAGCGGCCCTTTTAGCTGCCAAGAGAAATAAAGAAAAAGTTGATATGTTCGACCTGGAAGATGCCAAAGACAAAGTGTACATGGGATTGGAACGCAAGTCCAAAGTCATCAAGGAAGAAGACAGAAAAACTACGGCATACCATGAAGGAGGACATGCTCTTGTCGCCCGCTTTTTACCTGGAACAGATGCCGTTAACAAGATCACGATTATTCCTCGAGGAAGGGCCGCCGGTATCACATGGTTTTTGCCGGAAGAGAGTGATTTTAAATATAAAGATCAACTTGAAAGCGAATTATCCATTGCTTTCGGCGGACGGGTAGCCGAAGAAATCGTTTTCAACCGAATCAGTACCGGTGCTTCCAACGACATTAAGCAGGCAACTGATATTGCACAGAAAATGATACGCAATTGGGGTATGAGTGATGAACTCGGCCCGCTTTCATATGCTAAGGAAGAAGACCATATTTTCCTTGGACGAGAGATCGCCCAGCACAGGGATTATTCTGAAGAAACGGCAAGAAAAATTGATGATGAAATCGATAAGCTGGTTGAAAAAGCGTATCATCGCGCAGAACAAATTTTAAGAGAAAACTTAGATATTCTTCATGCCTTAGCGGATCGTCTGCTTGAAAAAGAAACCGTCTTGGGAAAAGAGCTTGATGAACTCATTCTCGCCATGAGACCGGGATTTGAGTTTTCATCAAAGACGCTAACAAACGAGGAAACGAGTCAAGAGAGTCAGACAGATGTGAACGCAGAAGAAAAAGAAACTGAAGAAGAACCTGAAAGCGACCCGGAGACATCTTAACCCAAGTTTATCACTATTAACAAAATCTTATCGATCAATATATACGTACCTTTCGAAATTGAAAGCATATAACCTTTCGTGGGATAAATACAGCCTCGATCTGGGTAAACGCACCTGTATTATGGGTGTATTGAATGTGACACCGGATTCATTTTCAGACGGCGGAAAATTTTTCACATTCGATGATGCTGTTGTTCAGGGGTATAAGCTGTTTGAAGACGGTGCTGACATCCTTGATATCGGTGGGGAATCGACACGGCCGTTTTCAGATCCGGTATCCGAAGAAGAAGAAATTCTGCGGGTGGTCCCTTTAATTGAAAGGCTTTCAAAGCATATATCGATTCCTATTTCCATTGATACAACCAAAGCCGGTGTGGCCGAACAGGCCATCAAAGCCGGTGCTTCAATAATTAATGACATATCGTCCCTGCGTTTCGATCCGAAAATGGCAGATGTTGCGGTTGATTACGGGGTTCCTGTAATTTTGATGCATATGCTTGGAAATCCAAAAACCATGCAGATTGAACCCGAGTATGATGACCTTATCACAGAAATAAAATCATTCCTTGAAGATGCAATAGACCGGGCTGAAAATAGAGGGATTTCAAGGTCAAAAATCATCATTGATCCGGGAATCGGTTTTGGAAAAACTTTTGGACATAATCTTTTATTAATCCAGCGATTGCAAGAGCTTAAAACGCTGAATGCCCCCATTCTAATCGGAACTTCAAGAAAGGCGTTTATTCGAAATATCCTTAAAGATAAAACCGATAAAGATATCAATCCAGATTCGGCAATTGTAGAAACCGGCACCCAGGCTTCAGTTGCTGCTGCTGTTTTGAACGGTGCCCATATTGTCAGGGTCCATGATGTCGTCAATACACGTGTAACTTTAAAAATCATAGATGCCGTAAAAAATGCACAGAATTTTTTATAGGACATGGGCCTGTGATTACGTACTCGAAATTGTACTTGATGATTTTATTTGAAAATTTGCGATGACCAACCCCAGCGCCTTCTCTATTATAAGTTACCGGAATCTAACAGGGTTTATTCTGTTCATATTGATCGTGATCGGCGCTTTTATCTTATGGCCCTATGCATCCATCCAAGAAACCGACATATTTGTGCCGGTAGATTCCGAAAAAATCCCTAAAGGATTGATCATAACCAACGGTCCGTTTAAAGGTATAGAGGTACGTGTCCGCGGTCCGAAGTCAGCAATACGAAGCCTTTCTTTGCAGAAGATACAATATACGATTGACCTGTCGGAAGCGGATATCGGAGTTAACACTATCCCAATACATCAGGACCGGATTCCACTTCTCAGCGGGATTTCGATTTTAAAAATAAATCCCGACTTCATAACCGTAAAATTGGAAAACGAAATTCAGAAGAAGCTTCCGGTTAAAATTTCTTTGACCGGAAAGCCTGCCAAAGGATTTATGGTTGTCGGTGCAGAAACCAAACCGATGACGGTCATTCTGCGAGGGGCTGAAAACACGCTGGGTCCGATGGATAAAATTTCAACAAAACCCATCGACATACATGGATTATCAGGGTCTTTCAAAAAAGAGGTGACTCTGGACCTTTCGGGAAATCTTAAGCCCGTTGGTTCTTCGAAGATTATTCTTGCCAATGTATTTATAAGTGAGCAGATGATCACCAAAGCATTTGACAATATTCCGGTTAGGGGAGATGGGAGCCTGTACGTTAATCGCATTACACCACCGGTAATAACGATTATAGTTAAGGGGCCTGTTAATATGATCGAAAGGCTTAATGGGGATAAAGGTATTCAGGCATATGTTGACCTTAAATCACTGAAGCCGGGAGTTTATGACAAGCGAGCAACCATAACACTACCGGTTAAAACCACACTGATTGATGCAAAACCTGAAATATTTAAAGTTAGGATTGTTGACCAAAAAAGAATTCGTTAAAAAAGGATTTCGTAATATGCTCCTTGTTATTGATGTAGGCAATACAAATACGGTGATCGGTGTTTACGACGGCAGACACCTCGTTCAAGATTGGCGAATACGAACTGAACGACGTACCACAGAAGATGAGTTTAACATTCTTGCCACCAATCTTTTTTCCGAGAGCAACATCAATTCCAAAAATATCCAAAAGACCATTATTTCCTGCGTGGTTCCACCCATGGTAACCATTCTTGATTCTTTCTGTCGCAAATATCTTGGACATGCACCCCTGTGGGTGGATGCCGGATCCGCTCCTAAGTTGCCGATCCGATACAAAAACCCGTCAGAAGTCGGTGCAGACAGGATCGTTAATGCGGTTGCAGCATTTCACAAATACCAAACCAGTTTAATTGTGATAGATTTTGGAACAGCAACAACATTTGATGCTATTTCTGAAAAGGGGGAATATCTGGGTGGCGCAATCAGCCCCGGTATCATGATTTCTTCTGAAGCACTTTTTATGAAAGCATCAAAACTTCCCAGGGTCGAAATCTTTATTCCCCCTGAAAGCGTTATCGGCAAAGATACCGCAAGCAGTATTAAGGCTGGAATTATTTACGGATATGCAGGTCTTGTTGATGGAATGGTCAAGCGTATGAGGGCCGAAATGGGAACAAATTCCCGGATCATCGCTACGGGTGGTCTCGCAGATCTTATGTGTCAGGTGTCTGAGACGATAGAGGTCGTTGAGCCGGCTTTAACGCTAGAAGGGTTGAGGATTATCAGCAATAGTATGTAGAATCTATCTCAAAAACAATCTGAGTGCCCAGGGCTGTGTTGTTAAACGGTTAAAAATGCTCACATACTACGTGTATGCTCTGCTTTTTAACCGTATAATGTCTTGCCCTGAACTCTTATCTTATTTTTTAGATAGATTCTAAATAAACTCATGCCTATCGAATATTAATCGAGTTCCATCGTCGTTTCTATTTTCTCAATTTGAGAAAGGATATCATTTCTTTCCTCCTCATTCAGGTCTTCGTTCTGGAGACGTTGCCTGAGGCTCAGGAGGATCATTTCAGTTCGATATTCAGCACAAGTATATTTCATCGGTGTATGATGTTATATGGGATTTTTATGTAACGCAACCTATCGATTCAGGCTAGACCCTGCCGGTTTTGATAAGGGCTCGCTTGAAAACTCGATAGAAGGCCTCATGATCGGAAATTCCGCGTCTAAGAATCTTTTCTATTTCATCAATATTTTTCAGATTGACGATCAGGTTGACGCTTTTGTTAAAAGCCGCCATGTTGTCCATGGTGCGGAAGCGGTCGGTTATGAGGGTCACAAACATATTCCGCCGGGTGGACATGTTGAGGCGGTTTAGATAATTGAGGACAGGGTTCATATCAGGATTCTGGGTGCCGAACTGCTCGTTTAGCACCACCATGTCGAAAACATGAAATCGCATTTGCTTGAGAGCATCTTTGGGCAACTTGGGTGCAGTGGTATGGTAATCCATGTTAAACAGAGCGGTTTTGATTTTCGCTTGTATCGTAGTGTCTGGTTCACACAAAAGGGCTGTTTGTACCCCCTCTTCTACGAAATCAAAAGGTTTATCCGAAGCATCGTAGGTGTCGGCATCGACTTCATCTATGATTGTTTTTCCCTTTTCGAGTTCGGGTTTGTCTAATGACCCCGAAACGTTATCCGATGAAGACGGTGTGTTAGATCGAGTATCAACGACGACTTTTGTGTTGCATTGGGGGCAGGTCAGTGAAAAAATTTGCCCTTTAGGAACCTTTTCGTCCGGAATTTTAAACTTGCTCCGGCAATTTTCGCATGAAACCTTCATTTTTTTGCCTCTATAGTGACTTCACTGACAAAAATTAATAAGACTCAATTAACTCCGGACCTTACCATAGTCAAGGTCAACTTTCAAATCTTTGATATCCGTTGTGGCCTCTCCTCGAGTACTTTTTATAGAGTCTATTCCCCGGCCCATTACGTTCTTTCGAGATGCATAGGCCATAGCAGTTTCCTCGGTAACTAGGCCTTTCTCATACAAGCCCAAGATAAAATCGTCAAAGGTTACCATGCCGAACGCTTTACCCGCCTGGATAATATCATAAAAAGTTTTACCTTCTGATTCTCCATGCAGGATTGCATCTTTAACCCGAAGATTGGTGTGCAAGATCTCAAAAGCCGCAATTCGTCCGCCACCCACTTTGGGAAGCAGCCTCTGGCATATGATCCAACGGATCGAGTCTGCGATTCGAGTGCGTATCTGACTTTCATCATCTGTAGGGAACATACCGAGGATTCGGTTAATTGTCTGCCCGGCATCCAATGTGTGTAATGTACTTAAAACCAGATGGCCGGTCTCAGCCGCGCTCAGACCGATCTCCAGTGATTCCTTGTCGCGCATTTCGCCTACCAGGATCACTTTGGGCGCCTGTCGGAGAGCTGCTCTCAGACCTGTGGCAAAGGCATCGAAATCCTCTCCCATTTCCCGTTGGTTAAACGTGGCCTTTTTGTGCGGATGATCATACTCCACCGGATCTTCAAGGGTCACGATATGAACCGATCTAACATCGTTTATTTCGTTGAGAATGGCAGCCAGTGAGGTTGATTTGCCGCTGCCGGTGGCACCCGTGATCAGGATAAAGCCGTTTTTTTCTTCAGCCATTTTGTAAAAGGGATCCGGAAGCCCCAATTCCTGACAGGTTGGGATTTTGGGGGCAAGTTTTCGCAAGACGATGGAATAATTCCCCCGCTGGGAAAAAACGTTGACTCTAAAGCGAGCCTTCCCGGGAAGCTCATAGGATAAATCGCACGATCCCTCAATTAAAAGCGTTTCGGTGAGCCTCCGGCTCTGGTTAATCAGGTTGAGCGCAAAAATTTCAGCCTGAAAAGGGGTGATTTCTTGAAACGGAGGATCGAGGTCCACAACAGCAAGATCGCCCGAAGTTTCGACCTGAAATGGTTTTCCCACAGTGATATTCAGATCAGAAACATTGTCATAAGCATCCAGCATTCTCGCCAGAATATGATCGATTTCCTGCTTTTTCAAAATATAACCTCATGATTTTTTAGGCCTCGGTAAAGTCGGCAGGCGGACTTTTTATAAAAGGTCTGAATCTTCCTTTGTCATTGGCTTTGAGATAAGCGTCATCAGAGCTTATCCAACCTTTTTCGAACAATTTCATAATGGCATCATCCAAAAGCTGCATGCCGTATTTTTTCCCTGTTTGAATGACTGAAGGAATTTGATGGGTTTTCCCTTCGCGAATAAGATTTCTGGCTGCCGGCGTTGCAATCAGTATTTCAAGGGCAACGCAAAGCCCTTTTTGATCCATTCTTTTAAACAAGACCTGTGAGATTACCGCCCGAATTCCATCAGACAAAGTTGAACGGATCTGTGCCTGTTCAGTTGCAGGGAAAACCTCAATGATGCGATCGATTGTTTTCGGTGCGCTCATGGTATGCAGGGTACCAAAAACGAGGTGTCCGGTGGATGCGGCTTCTATGGCCAGCGATATGGTTTCAAGATCCCTCATTTCCCCGACGAGGATAATATCCGGGTCTTCTCTCAATGCCCCCCTTAAAGCTGCACTGAAGGATTGGGTGTGGAGCCCGACTTCGCGATGGTTTACAATACACCCTTGGCTTTGGTGAACAAATTCGATGGGATCTTCGATGGTGATGATATGGTCCTTTCGGGTACGGTTGGCAACATCGACAATTGCGGCCAACGTCGTCGACTTACCGCTTCCTGTGGGGCCTGTTACCAGAACCAGTCCCCTGGGAAGTGAAGCGAGTTTGGATATTACATCCGGGAGACCCAGCTGTTTGGCGGTCATTATATGCTCAGGAATTTGTCTGAAAACTGCGCCGCAGCCATTTTTTTGCATAAAGAAATTTGAACGGTACCTGGCAATTCCGGATATTTCATATCCGAAATCGATGTCACCTGTTTCCTCAAATTCCTTGATTTTAGGTTCAGGGGCAATTTCATAAAGCATCGCTTTTAACTCATCATTGTCCAGAATCTTATACTTGATCCTTTCCATCTCACCCCTAATTCGGAGTGCAGGCGGTTGCCCGGAAACAAGATGGAGATCCGAGGCACCCTGCTCATGCATCAACTTGAAAAACGCATCAATTTTTGCCATGTCATTCTACCAGATTATTCAGATTGTTTAAAAAGTTTAAGCTTGCCATCTTCCTCTTCCCTGATTCTGGCTTCCTCTTTTCCGATATCAAGGAGTTTGGAATGGCCTTCAATAATGGAGCGGATCTGAACTTCGATCTGCGACCGCTGTCGCTTTAATTCCGCAATATCTTCATGAAGCTGTGAAAGTCTGTTTTGTGCTCTACTGAGAATTTTTTCTGCTTTAACCTCTGCTTCAGCAACAACCAATTCTCCTGATTTTCTGGCATTTTGCTTCATCTGCTCCAAAACCTTCTGAGAATTCAGCATGGCACGCTTAAAGCTTTCCTCGCGTTCCCTATATGCCTGACTCTCAAGCTGAAGCCGTTTGATTTCTTGACGCAAGTGGTGTTTTTCACTTTGTAGCGATTCAAAAGCATCCGCCATCTGTTCGAGAAATGTATCCACCTCTCGAACATCAAAACCTCTGAATCGAGTTTTAAACTGCTGTTGCTGAATATCAAGGGGTGTCATTTTCATAAGTTATCACCTGCCTTTTTCTATTACATAAAAGTTGTTGCCAGTCTCAACAGGCTGTTGACGACAAAATTTTGCAAAAATATCACAATAAGGATAACAATAATCGGTGAAAAATCGATGCCGCCAAAGTTGACCGGGATTTTTGATCGGATTCGGTATAACACCGGTTCGGTGATATTATGGATAAAGCGGACAATGGGATTATAAGGATCCGGGTTTACCCAGGAAAGAACCGCCCTTGCGATCACAATCCACATATAAAAAGTGAGAACGTAGTGAAGAATTATTGCAACAGCCTTTATGAAATTGCCAATGATGAACATTTTAACACTTGTTCTTTCGTTTTTTTGATTTATGCGATAAATGAACAGTGCGATTTTTTTAAACAGTCATTTTTTTGACTATTTGCAAAACCGCAAATTTTAGTTTTGTTAAAATTAACAATTTTGTTGAAAATTAATTATATATTAACAATAAGTCAAGATATTTCAGGCAAAATCGTTGACACACCAAATAATCTAACGATAAAAGTCTATTGTCGCTTTCGAATCTTATGAAGTTTCATCGTATTCGGAATATTCTGATACAGTGGGTTCAACCCGAGATCCGTCTGCTTCGAAATCCATTGTATGTCGGCCAAACTCGTTTTTAAGATTAAGCAATTATTATGCCAAAAAAGTATAGGTTGGATTATTCTAAAACTTGAAGGGGGAATAGAATTCATGTTAAAAGACAAAAAAATCAGTATTATCGGATCGGGAAATATGGGAGAAGCCCTTGTCAGCGGACTCGTTACTTCGGGATCATCCCATCCAGAGAATATCATTTGCACTGATATTCGGGAAAATAAGCTGGAATCCGTCAAAGAAAAATATGGTGTGATTACGATCACAGAAAACATCAAAGCTGTAGAAGCTTCTGAAATTATTATCTATGCAGTTAAGCCCCAGATCATCGCATCGGTATTAAAAGAAACAGCTTCCCGCCTGGATATGTCCAAGCTTATCATTTCTATCGCTGCCGGTGTTCCGCTGGCTGCAATTGAGTCTTGTCTGAAAAAAGACTTACGTCTCATTCGCGTTATGCCTAACATTGCCGCATTCGTTAAAGAGAGTGCATCGGTTATTGCGGCCGGGGGAAATGCCACGAAGGAAGACATTGATCTCTCTATGGCAATTTTTAATTCCATGGGTAAAAGCATTTTTCTGAAAGAAAATATTCTCATGG
>JBFESJ010000073.1:0-14708 GCA_041548585.1 Desulfobacterales bacterium
CCCGCATTTATCATGTAGAATTTATTTTGGTTGTGAGAAATTCGGGTTAGTGCTTGGGGATTTTTTTTGGCAAATAATCTAAAGGAGTAAATCACATGGAACTAAAAGAAATTATAAACCAAATTAAACCGGTGGAAGATCAATGGATTCAAAAATCCCGAGAACGGACAACTCAGCTGGTCATGCCGGCCCGGGCACTGGGAAGACTTCATGACATCTCGGAGCGACTCTGCGCTATCCAGAAGACGCTCAAGCCTAAAGTAAATCGAAAGGCTATTTTGGTTATGGCCGGGGATCACGGTGTGGCAGATGAAGGTGTCAGCGCTTATCCGCAGGAGGTTACCGGAGCAATGGTCCAGACTTTTTTAAGGGGTGGTGCTGGAATAAACGCAATATCCCGACATGTGGGTGCAAAAGTTTTTGTGGTCGATATGGGGATTATCCCTGAACTTGATCCGAATTCACTGGAAGGCGGAGATCGGTTGATGGTTCGAAAAATTGCCCCGGGAACCGCCAATTTTGTAAAAGGACCGGCCATGACACGGCAGGATGCCGAGAAATCAATCTTAACCGGATTCCAACTGGCCACGGATCTCTTTCACCAAGGCGTTGAATTGCTGGGCACAGGAGACATGGGGATTGCCAACACAACACCGTCTGCAGCCATCGGATGTGTAATTACCGGCATAAGCCCTGAAGAAATGGTCGGTCGGGGAACCGGCGTGGATGACAAAGGGTTTTCGATAAAACAGGAAACGGTAAAAAAAGGGATCCAGATCAATCAGCCCGATGTCATGGATGGGCTGGATGTATTGGCCAAGGTCGGCGGTTTTGAAATCGGCGGTATCGCCGGATGTATTCTGGCAGGTGCCTTCCACAGTCGTCCGGTTGTCATCGACGGCTTTATTTCCACAGCCGGTGCTTTGATTGCCGTTTCTCTTTGTCCTCATGTCCTGAATTATATTTTTGCAGGACATTGTTCAGAAGAAACAGGCCATCGAAGCATGCTGAAATATCTTGGGATCGAACCGGTTCTCGACTTGGGGATGCGTTTGGGTGAAGGAACCGGCGGTGCACTGGCGATGAGTGTCATCGAAGGTGCGGCTTGTGTCTTTACTGAAGTGCTTACCTTTGAAGAAGCCGGTGTGGCGGATAAAGAATAAAAAGCAATGCTCGGACGGTTCGGATTCTAAAGAAGACTATTGTGTGAGAATATTATTCTCTTCCTCAGCGATTAATCGCATAAGATACTGGCCGTATTCGTTTTTGTCCATATCGGCTGCAAGATTCGCCAGTTCTTCCTTGTTGATGTAACCAAGTTCGTATGCGATTTCTTCAATACACGATACTTTAAGCCCCTGTCTGTCCTGAATGGCCTGCATGTAACTGGCGGCTTGCTGAAGGGCTTCCTGGGTTCCGGTGTCCAGCCAGGCAAAGCCTCTTCCCAAAAGTTCAACCTTGAGCTGACCCCTTCTCAAATATTCAAGATTAACATCTGTAATTTCAAGTTCTCCCCTGGCAGAGGGCTTTAAATTGGCGGCAATATCGATCACGTCATTATCATACACATAAAGCCCCGGTACCGCATAATTTGATTTTGGTTTCTTTGGTTTCTCCTCGATACCGATGACATTGCCGTTCGGATCAAATTCTACAACGCCGTAACGTTCGGGATCTTTGACCAGATACCCGAAAATAAGACCGCCCGTTTTGAGTTGAACCGCCCGTTTTAAAATACCTGTAAGGCTGTGCCCGTAAAATATGTTGTCCCCCAGGATCAGGCAGACCGGATCTTTTCCAATGAAAGATTTGCCGATAATGAAGGCCTGGGCCAATCCTTCGGGCCGGGGTTGCGCTTCATAAGAAAAAGAGAGCCCCAGGTGTGAACCGTTCCCAAGGAGCTTTTTAAACAACGGCAAATCCTCAGGCGTTGAAATAAGAAGTATTTCCCTGATGCCAGCCAGCATCAAAACGGACAGCGGATAATAGACCATCGGTTTATCATAGACCGGCAAAAGTTGCTTGCTCACAACGCGGGTAATCGGATACAGACGGGTTCCTGAACCGCCGGCCAAAATTATTCCCTTCATGTGCGCCCTTCCCTCCTACCAAGTGTCCCTCCATAAATGGTTTTTTTGTTCAACCGCTGCGTTATGCTCAAAAAATAATCCTCGGAATATAATTTATATGCCTGCGGTTATTTTTTTCGCATGCCTTGATCTTGAACAAAAGTCCTCATTTATGGAGGAACACTAGTTGGTTTTTGTTATCTTCTTATGCCATGACGATCTTTTCCCTGCCCTCTTTTATCCCTTTGGTGGCATTGCGGGTATCGATTACCAGATTGGAATGTTTGACGATTTCGCCAAAGTCATAGTCGCTGTGGTCGGTAATAATGATCACTGCATCCATGTCGGATAGTAACTCCGGTGTAATGGGGGTCGATTCCATCCGGAAATTGTATTTCCGGGTTGTATGCAGCTTTGGTATCCAGGGATCATTGTATTGTACATCTGCACCCTTTTCCAAAAGCATTTTCATGATGGCATACCCCGGAGACTCTCTATCATCATCAATATCCTTTTTATATGCAACTCCTAGAACCAGAATTCGGCTTCCATTGAGACTTTTTCGATTTTTATTGAGGGCTTCCACTGTTTTTTCAATCACATAATACGGCATGGAAACGTTGATTTCTCCGGCAAGCTGGATAAAACGGGTTGAAAAATCATATTCCCTGGCTTTCCAGGCCAGGTAAAACGGGTCTATGGGAATGCAATGCCCACCCAATCCGGGCCCGGGATAAAAAGGCGTGTAACCAAAGGGTTTCGTGGCCGCAGCTTCAATAACTTCAAAAAGATCTATGCCCATTTTGTGTGCAAGGATCTTCAGTTCATTCACCAAGGCAATATTAACAGAACGAAAGGTGTTTTCCAAAAGTTTGGTCAGTTCTGCTGTCTGGGTCGAAGAAACAGGCACCGTCTGAGTAATGGCATTATACATGGCGGTGGCGACTTCTAGGCAAGAACCGGTAATGCCGCCGACGACTTTGGGGATATTGGTGGCCGTAAATTTTTTGTTTCCCGGATCTTCTCTCTCCGGAGAGAATGCAAGAAAAAAGTCTTTTCCGACCTTCATATTTCTTGACGCAAGACGAGGGAGAAGCATTTCTTGTGTGGTTCCGGGATAGGTCGTACTCTCAAGGACAATGAGTTGTCCTTTCCGCAAAGTCGTGGTGATGGTCTCGGTGGTTGTCAGAAGATAGCTCAAATCCGGTTCCATCTTTTCGGAAAGGGGTGTCGGCACACAAATCAGTATACAATCGGCCTCGCTTAAGCGGCTAAAATCAATGGTCACATCAAATTGTCTTGCATCAAGCATTTCCTTAATGAAATCGGCAGGAATATGCTTGATATACGATTCTCCATGAAGAATTTGGTCGATCTTTTTAGAATCCAGATCAAAGCCGATGACTCGAAAACCTTTCCGCCCGAAATGAATGGCCAAAGGCAACCCAACATAGCCCAGGCCGATGATTCCGATCCGAGCCGTCTTCTGGTCAATCATCTCCAGCAACTTTAAACATGTTTCACTTTTATCGCTCATATTTATTTTCTTGACCTTCTGCTGTTGATGCGTTCGTAAGAACTCGAGTTTTTTAACGTCCGCTTTTTTGACTTTTTAGAAAACCACAGGTGGTTGGATCTTTGACATTAATTCAGTTTAACATTAACAACAACAAGCACCTCATCTCCGGTGTTTTCCAGTGTAATCTCCTGATTCCCGGAAAGCATCACTGGCTGCCCTTTATTCAACGTCAGGCGCTGTGTATTCATTTTCGATTTGGCGACGCCTTCAACGACAACCAGATGTTTAACGGTTGCTGCATCGGTTTTAATCTTGCACATTGCGCCGGGGTAAATGTCAAGTTTTACGACACTGAAATCACGCTTCATCTCCAGAAAGGTCGAGGTTCCCCAGGGGTGGTATGATGTCTTATGTTTTTGGTATTCACGCCTCCCTTTTTCTTTAAGCCTTTCAACGATAGATTTTACATCCCTGCTGGTTTCCATATCAGAAACAAAAACAGAGTCCGGCGTTTCCACAACAACCATGTTTTTTATTCTGTTGGTTGCAATCAAACGTTCATATCCCATGATAAAACAATTTTCGGTTTCTTCTGAAATAACGTCGCCGTCGATGACATTGCCGTTTGTATCCTTTGGACTGAAATCATAAAGGGATTTCCATGATCCAACATCGCTCCATCCAAAGTCTGAAGGCAAAACAGCTGCTTTGTCTGTTCTTTCCATAACCGCATAATCGATTGAGATGCTCGGCAGCTTTTGGTAGTCTTCTTTTTGTACCGCGGTCCCTTGTATGGGCATCTGTTTCATTTTATCAAAAAGCTCGGAATGGTGCACACTCAACTCTCGAATCATTACCGATGCTTTGAAGGTAAACATGCCGCTGTTCCAAAAGAAATTGCCGGCGTTAATATATTGCTTGGCTGTTTCAAGATCAGGCTTTTCAACAAATCTTTTTACAAAAAGTGCCCCATCCGTTATTTCTTCGGCACTTTCAATATACCCATAGCCTGTTTCCGGATAATGGGGTTTAATTCCAAACGTCACAATATATCCCATTTCTGCCACTTTTACGGCAGATTTCAATCTTTCGTGAAATACACTTTCATCCCGGATGACATGATCCGCCGGAAAAACGCATAACACCGCATCGCTCTCGGTTTTAAGGATTTGGAGCATTGCCAAAAGAATGGCAGGAGCGGTATTGCGGCCGCAGGGTTCACCAAGGATCTTTTTTTCAGGGGATACGCCAATCTCTTCCATATGCCTTGCAATTTCGTGAACATGATCTTTTCCACAGACGATACGGACATTTTCCAGATTTAGCGTCGGCGACAGCCTTTTAATGGTGCTTTGAATAAGAGAATCCTCACCAATAAATTTAACAAGCTGCTTGGGATAGCTCTCTCTGGACACAGGCCACAAACGTGTTCCTGATCCACCCGCCAACAAAATAGAATATACATTCAGTTTATTATTCATAGGGAGATTTTTAAGATTTTGTAAATTAACAGATTTGCTGTTCACCGATTTTTAGTAATGACACTATCGGTCATAAAAGTCTTAAACTTAAATGGCGCATTATTCATTCGTTAAAATGTAACCGTCTTCGTCTCTTTCCACTTTTGTTATGCCGGGATACTTTTTTTCAAGATCCTTAACCATGGCTTCGTGGGACTTGACCTTCTGAATCCGTATGTCACGTTCTTTAATCACCTGAAGCGATTCCAATGCGCTTTTTATCATAATTTTTAATTCGGTGTCATCCAACGATTTTAAAATGAATTTGTATACCCCCACATCATTAATGGCCTTTATGACCAGTTCAATGTCCGCCTGTGCGGTCAAGATGACCGTTAATACCTCCGGATAGATTATTTTCACCTTTCCCAAAAATTCCAACCCGTCCATTAACGGCATTCTATATTCGCTGAGAACCATACTCACTTCTTGTTTCTTAAGTATTTCAAGTCCTTGCTTTCCACTTGTGGCTGTGATGATGTTGATGCTGTCGTCCGAAAGCATGCGCTGAATGAATTCAAGGAACAATTCATCATCGTCAACGACCAGTATGGTATGTTTTTTCATCGCCTTGCACCTCCCGAAATGTTCTAACCGGCTTCTTTCTGGTGCCATGCCCAAGCTGTTTTGATAATCGTTTCCAGATTTTCATACTTGGGTTTCCAGCCCAATGATTTTTTTATTTTTTCAGAACTTGCGATAAGTCTTGCCGGATCTCCCGGTCTTCTATCCGCTTCAATGACCGGAATCTTCTTGCCGGTAACTTTACCCGCCAATTCAATAACTTCTCGAACCGAATAACCGCGGTTGTTCCCCAAGTTATAAACAGCACTCTCCCCGCCCGACAAAAGCGCTTCCAGTGCCAGTAAATGCGCCTGGGTTAAATCACTGACATGGATATAATCTCTGAGACATGTTCCATCAGGTGTTGGATAATCTGTGCCGTAAATACTGATATTCTCCCGTTCACCGGTAGCAACTTTCAAAACCAAAGGAATAAGGTGAGTTTCGTTGGTGTGTCTTTCCCCAATTGTACCGGATTCATCCGCACCCGATGCATTAAAATATCGCAGGCTGATATATTTTAAACCATAGGCCGAATCACAATCTTGAAGCATCCTTTCAACGGCAATTTTACTCATACCATATGGATTGGTGGGATTACACGGATGATCCTCCTTTATCGGAACTTCCAACGGCTCTCCGTAAACCGCAGCGGTGGAAGAAAAAATAAACCGCTTGACATCATGCCGGATCATTGCTCTCAAAAGCGCCGTCGTTGCGGCCAGATTGTTACGATAGTATTTGAGCGGATTCTCCACAGATTCACCAACCAGTGAGAATGCAGCAAAATGCATGACCGCTGAAATCTGGTGGGTTGAAAACAATCGATCTATCATCCTTTCGTCGCCCAGATCGCCTTCCACAAATATTCCCCCGGGCAGAAGGTCGCGGTGGCCTGTGGAAAGGTTGTCTAAAGTAATAACATCAAAGCCCGCCTTAAGGAGATCTTTCACCATGTGAGTACCAATATAACCTGCGCCACCGACAATCAGGATTTTATCGTTTTTCATTATCTGTACCTTCGTGACAATCACCAAAATATGAAATCCGAATCACAAATTAACACGCCTCTTGAGCTTCGGCTTGTATGGCTTAGTCGTAATGGGTCTTGATCCAGGTCTGATATTCGCCGCTTTTAACCCGCTTTACCCATTGATGGTTGTCCATATACCATTTTATGGTCTCACGGATTCCGGTTTCAAGGGAGGCTTCTGGCCGCCAGTTCATTTCCTGGTTCAACTTTCTGAAATCAATGGCATATCTGCGATCGTGGCCGGGTCTGTCTTTGACAAAAGTAATCAAATCCCTTCGGAACCGGTTATTGGGTAATCTTTTCATCTCATCCAAAATATCACAAATCATTTCAACGAGATGAATGTTCTCCATTTCACAGCCGCCGCCCACATTGTACGTTTCTCCGATTTTCCCGTGTTTCATAATTTTCCAGATGGCCGTGCAGTGATCTCGGACATAGAGCCAGTCCCTAACATTTCGACCGTCCCCGTAAACCGGTAAAGGTTTACCATCCAGGGCGTTGAGGATCACCAAAGGCATGAGTTTTTCCGGAAACTGGTAGGGTCCGTAATTATTGGAACAATTGGATATGGTCATCGGCAGATCGTAAGTCTTATAGTATGCACGTACCAGATGATCTGAAGAGGCCTTGGAGGCAGAATACGGGCTGTTGGGCTTATACGGTGTTGTTTCCGTAAAATACCCTTTCCTGCCCAGGCTGCCGTAAACCTCGTCCGTGCTGATATGGTGAAATCGTGTCACGTGACGGAGCCGTGATCTGGCTGACTCCAGCAAGTTAAAGGTTCCGATGATATTGGTCTGTATAAAGGCATCCGGTTTTACAATAGATCTGTCCACATGGGACTCAGCGGCAAAATGACACACACTGTCAATCTGATACTCGCCGAATATTTCGGCCATCCGAGTTCCATCGCATATATCGGCGTTGATAAAAATATAACGGTCAGGATAATCTGTTTCAATATCCGCCAGATTTTCCGGATTTCCGGCATAGGTCAGTTTATCAACATTCACGATACGGCCGGCATAATCGGATTCTTCCAACAGGTATCGGACAAAATTTGCACCGATAAACCCGCATCCACCTGTAACCAGCATGTTTTTCATACGCTTATGTTTCCTGTTCGATCTCTTTTATCAAAACGTCTCGAAAATTAAAAACAAATTCGTCAATATCAGATTGCCAGTTTCCCATGATATTCATCCCTTTATCCTTAAGATTCCGGTTTTCAAGAATCGAATTCATCGGCCGTGCAGCCGGCGTCGGATATTCCGCAGTGGTGCAAGGGATTACAGTATGGGAAACGTCCATTTTTTTTAAAAAATAATCTGCAAGTTCATACCATGTGCAATATCCTTCTGCAGTTGCATGAAAGATTCCCAGGGCATTTGTTTCAATTAGCCTTGCAATCTGAAGTGCCAGTCGATATGACCATGTCGGTGAACCGAACTGGTCATTCACCACATTTATTTTATTATCGGAATTCTTAAGGGCAAGTTTAAGCATTGTTTTGAGAAAATTGTGACCGCGGACACCATACAGCCATGCGGTTCTAACAATTACATGTTGATCGGTTGTCCGCATTACTGCCTTTTCACCCTCAAGTTTTGTAATCCCATAATAAGAAGACGGGTTCGGCGCATCCGTTTCCACATAGGGTCCCGGAACCTTTTTTTTGCCGTCAAAAACATAGTCGGTTGAAATATGAATCAGACGACCGCCATGTTTTTCCGCACATCGTGCAAGATTTTCAGCACCGGTTACATTCACCTTCCAGGCCGACTCTTTTTCGGTTTCACAATCATCGACTCGGGTATATGCGGCACAATTTATGATGATGTTCGGAACAAATTGCCGGACCAACGCTTCCACGTCCGGCAGTTTTGTAATATCCACCTCGTCAATATCGACACCAAAAACGTCATGGTTTTCACTTAGAACGCTTGCGCAGTCAGTACCCAGCTGTCCTTTGTCACCGGTTATCATGATTTTCATTTTCAGTTGCCTCCAGCAAACTCTGATACTCAGTATTTATCAAAACCTCAAAAAAAGGAAGGAAAAAATCTCGCTCATTTAGGGTGCAATCTTTGCAAAACGATTTGACTCCCTTTTATAGATTGAATTAAGGTGATAACCATGGCTTCGTTGGATATTTTTGTAGATCAATATATAAATTATCTGGTTTTCGAAAAGGGACTTTCGAAAAAAACCATTGAATCGTACAGCAGCGATCTATCCAGATATCTTGAATTTCTCAAACAAAAGGGGATCAAAAATATCACGGATGCCGACACCCCCTTGATATTAAAACATTTGATCGCTTTGAGAGAATCCGGTTTGGGATCTAGATCATGCGCAAGACACCTCATCACGTTGAGGGGATTTTACAGATTCCTCACCCAGGAAAAAATTCTCGAGTTCGATCCTGCCAGGCTTGTCGACCTTCCCAAAAGCGGTCTTAAACTTCCGGATGTCCTTTCCGTGTCAGAGGTTAATCTTCTTTTAAACATTCCAGACACAAAAAAACCTTTGGGGAAAAGAAATACAGCCATGCTTGAACTTCTTTACGCCGCCGGATTGAGAGTGTCAGAACTGGTTAACCTTAAATTTCTTGATGTAAATCTCGAAGCCTGTTTTGTCCGGGTTTTGGGAAAAGGATCAAAAGAAAGAATTGTGCCTTTTGGGATCCATGCAAAAAATAAAATTGACGACTACATCATTAATGCCAGGCCATTGCTTTTAAAGGATCGTATCAGTCAATATCTTTTTGTGGCAAGAGCAGGAAAACCAATGACTCGCCAGGGTTTCTGGAAACTTCTAAAACAATATACAAAACAGGCAGGGATTACAAAAAAGATCACGCCGCACAGCCTGAGACACTCGTTTGCCAGTCATCTCCTGGAAGGCGGCGCCGACCTGAGAACCGTTCAGGTGATGCTGGGCCATGTTGATATTTCTTCCACCCAGATTTATACCCACGTTGCTCGGGATCATCTCAGACAGATCCACGAAAAATATCATCCAAGGGGCTGATTCGACAAGAGAAATACGACTTATAGAGGTTGTCAGAATAACGTTCTGTTTCAGATTCTGAGAGAAGCGGATGTGCTTCCATCACTCTCCCCCTATCCTCTTACAAATTTCAACGGTCAAGCAAAAGATAATATCCGGTGATAAATGTTCGATAATGGTTTTATCGAATAGAATTTTCGCTTCAGGTGGGAATTCATCATCCCCATCCCAAAATTGAACGGCCACAGGAATACGCGGTGTTATCCTGAAAGCATAGGCTGCATCAGCCATGTCCAGCGGAGTTCCATCGAGTCGCTCACATGTTTCTTTGAATTTTTCGATTTTATTCTCGTATCGCTCTTCGATGATATGGGTGGGTATTTTGTGGGGCCCCCGAAAAAACGTAGGACCGCCAGGGATATCTTTTTCTGATATCCATTCTTTGCTTACGGTGATGTCTTTTGATCTTAAAAGATAGTAGATGATGACGAGTCCGAATAAAAAACTAATGTCCGGTTTATCGTCCTCGAGGCGTATTATTTTAGATTCATGGGGATAGATTCCAAATTCCTCACCCCATACGAACAGCCGATATCCTTTTTTTACGGGATCATAATCACACAATGCCATTCGACAAACCTCTTTGGGATCTTTTTGAGCCAGTTCGAGAAAGTAGCCTTTGTCGATTGAATTTTCCATATTATTTTTTAATACCTCAATGGTAAATGCCAGGCCGGGAGACATCGCCGCCGGCTTTAGTAGTCTTGCGTTACGTTCTCGCTCAAAGCAGATACCATTTTGATTTCGATCTGCTCAGGAGCTTAAGACCGTTATCATGGTATCTGAATCAATGTTACCGCCACTTAAGATAATTCCAACCCGGCCTTTTGGCATAACGGACCGGCTCAGCAATGCAGCCAGTCCTAATGCGCCGGACGGCTCGACCACAAGTTTCATTCGATAGAACAGAAATCTTACGGCATCGATAATGGCGTCTTCTGATACCGTTTTCATATCATCCACATATTCCAGCACAAGGGGAAATGTGATTTTACCCAATGCCGGTGTCCGGGTTCCGTCGGCAATCGTCAGAGGATTATCCACCCTGTGAAGGGTTTTGGTTTGAAATGACCGGGTGGCATCGTCAGCGAGTTCCGGCTCGATACCGATTACCCGGCAATTCGACGACATTGCTTTTGCAGAAACAGCCGAACCGCTCAACAGCCCGCCTCCGCCGCAAGGAACCAGCAGCATGTCTAAATTCCCTACCGCTTCAAACATCTCCAGAGCAGCAGTTCCCTGGCCTGCGATGACATCCAGATGGTCAAACGGCGGAATCATCGTGTGGCCTTTTTCCGCCTGAAGTTCTTTTGCAACAGCCTCGCGGGTTGTTTTTTCCATATCGTACTCGACAATCGTGGCGCCGTATTCTATGGTGGCGGCCCGCTTGGTTTTCGGGGCATCACGCGGCATCACGATTGTTGTCCGAATATTCAACATCTGACCGACCAACGCCACGGCCTGGGCATGATTTCCCGAAGAAAACGTAATGACACCTTGTGCTTTTTCCGCTTCCGTAAGTCGAGACATGCTATTGAATGCGCCGCGAAACTTGAATGCTCCGATTCTCTGAAAATTCTCACACTTGAAATATACTTCCGCCCCAACCAACCGGTTTAGTGTCCGGGAAGTCATCACCGGTGTAACATTGGCATAACCCTTCAATCTTTCTTTAGCGGATTGGACGTGTTTAAACATTTGATGCCCTTCTATCTCGTCAACTGCTCGATAATCTGTCGATGCTCAGGATAAAGATCAACGAGAACATCACGCTCTGCAATTTCGAAATCACCAAAATCAAAACCAGGTGCGACCGTACAACCCACCAAAGCGAACGCGTCCGATTTTTGAAGATTTGCACCAAACCATGAACCCAATGGAACAACTGCCTGAAATACCTCACCGTCATCGAATTTCATGCCCAGCTTTATCCGAGAGTAATTTCCACGCGGATCGATGATATGTACAATCAACGTATCGCCTGTGTAAAAGTGCCACAGTTCATCCTGCTTGATCCGATGAAATGCGGAAAACTGGTGATCATGAAGGAGAAAATAGATCGCCGTACAAAAGGACCGGTCTTCGCTGAATCGCCCGGGCAAGGCGTGCTTGTCGATATATTCGGTAGAACGATAGGTTTCCCGAAAATAGCCGCCTTCAACATGAATCGCAAGGTCAAGTCGATCGATCCAGTATTGAGCATCGTACATTCCACCACCCCCTCCCTTTGAAAGACGTGAAAAACAGAAGGATAACGCCCCGGATAACCAGCAGGCTTAACATATTCTACTTGCAAAGAAATTGAATCCAAAATAGCCGCGTTTATCCACCTCTCATGGGTCCGCTCGTTATTCCATATTATTGGCGGAAGCTACCAATACTCCAATTTTTAGATCGATTTACAGCTTCTTTCCAACGATTTAACCTTTTTTGAATGATATCTTCTTCATAATTCGGATAAAATACCTTATCCCTTTGCCAGAGCGTATTAATCATATCTATATTTTCCCAAAACCCAATCGCCAATCCGGCAAAAAAACCCGCTCCGATTGCTGTTGTTTCCAAGATTTGCGGGCGTATAACTTTGATATTTAATATATCGGCTTGAAACTGCATTAATAAACGATTCACCGAAGCCCCGCCATCAACCCTCAGTTCTTTGGCCAAGATTTGTGAATCAGCGACCATCGCATCCAAAACATCCTTTGTTTGATAGGCAATAGATTCAAGCGCCGCTCTTGCGATATGGCTGTGGGTTGTCCCCCTGGTAATGCCGACGATGGTTCCGCGAGCGTACTGATCCCAATGCGGCGCTCCCAAGCCTGTAAACGCAGGCACCAAATAAACACCGTCGCTATCTTCAACTTCCCGGGCCAATTTCTCAACGTCTTTTGATTCTTTTATGATTTTTAAACCGTCTCTTAACCACTGGACAACTGCTCCGCCAATGAATATGCTGCCTTCAAGCGCATAGGTGATGTTTTTTTCTATTACCCAGGCAAGGGTGGTCAGAAGATTATTTTTTGATGGTATCGGCGTGTTTCCCGTATTCATCATGATGAAACAACCCGTACCATATGTATTTTTAATCATCCCTTCTTTAATGCACATTTGCCCGAAAAGGGCAGCCTGCTGGTCGCCTGCACTCCCGCAAATTGGAAGCGCAGAATTAAATATCCCTTTTCCTGTTTCTCCATATACTTCACTGTTACTTTTCACATCAGGAAGTACGGATTTTGGAATATTAAAAATGTCCAAAAGATCATCATCCCATGTAAGGGTGTGGATATTAAAAAGCATTGTTCGGCTTGCATTCGTCGCATCGGTAACATGTACTTTTCCCATTGTTAAATTCCATATAAGCCATGTATCTATGGTTCCGAAAGCCAATTCTCCTTGTTCTGCTTTTGCCCGGGCCCCAATAATGTTGTCTAATATCCATTTTAATTTTGTTGCAGAAAAATATGCATCCGGTAAAAGACCTGTCTTTTGTTGAATTGTCTCTGTAAGACCCTGATGCTTTAATTCATCACACAATTCTGATGTTCGTCTATCCTGCCAAACAATAGCGTTATATAAGGGTTTACCGGTACTTCGATCCCAAACAACGGTTGTTTCCCGTTGGTTTGTGATTCCAATCCCTGCAATGGCATCACTGTCGGTGCCGTTTTTTTGTATAACATCCTGTGCGACGTTGTATTGACTTGTCCATATCTCAACCGGATCATGCTCAACCCAGCCAGGTTGCGGATAAATTTGCTTAAACTCTTTTTGGGCCGCAGCAGATATGTTTCCTTTTTTGTCTATGAGTACCGACCGAGAACTTGTCGTTCCCTGGTCCAGTGATAAAATATATTTTTTTCTGTTAATCATCTTTATTTGTATGCTGAGTCATCAGTTCGGTGATTCCCCGACAGTCGTTATTTATATACTTAAGGAGAATCAGAATTTCATTATTTTCGATTGGTCTCCATTTGGCTAAAAGTATTTTAGCAAGGACGGCTCCATCTCCGCCAGCCATGGCGGAATATCCCCTTTTGGTCCGATTTTCTTGTTTATCCGCTCCAGGACTTCCCAGAGTTCACGGAACTCCGGGGTAAGGCTCCATTCTTCAGGCATGGTGGCGTAAGCCTCACCATTACGGACAAAACGGTAGCAGTGGATGGCGCATCCCCGGTATTCCTGATCCGGTTTTTTCCAGCGCACGAAGTTTCCCGGAAAAATTCCTGCAACCTGCCAGCCGTCCTTGATGCACCACTTCTGGGTAATGTCGTGCCAGGTCTCCAGGAAGGTGGTAAAGTACTCTGCCCCCGAGGACAGGGCCGTCTTCCAGGTGATCGCCCTTAGATTCTGCATGATGTACTTGTTTCGATAATTGGGGCGCGTCGCCGCAAAGGTGAACTCAACCTGGAGGTTCTTTTCGATCTTCGTGAGCATTGTTGCTGCGACCACTTTGTCGGTTTCGAGTTCCACCACCACAGGCATGCAGTAAACCTTCTTCCGGCTGTCTTCCGCCCAGTTTTCGTCGAGGGCAATGCGTTCCTTGTATCTTTCAGGCATGAGTACGAACTCATGTGGAGAGCCATAGACTTCCGGGTAGGCTTTCCGGAAAACCGCTGCTGCAGAATCTATGAATTTTCCGGAGAGAACCTTCGCCTGGAACCGCCCCTCTTCAAAGGGCTCCGATTCAAACCGCTTCCAGACAATCTTCTTTTCTCCGATGGGTCTCGTCTTGCAGGTGGTGGCCATTTCTTTGTAAGGATTCCCGAGTTCAATCACAGTTTTCTCCATAAAAGCTGTCTCCATCTTAGTTAGGAAAAAAGACCATGAGCAGAAATGATGTCAGCCTTTTTCGCAATAGTGTTGTTAATGGGTTTTAAAAAAATTGTTATGTATAATCGGGTAGTCCCGTTATGGGGCTTGTTCAA
>JBFESJ010000074.1:0-14692 GCA_041548585.1 Desulfobacterales bacterium
ATGGACAACTGATAGTGTCCTGGCATCGAGTCAATGGGGTTTTTTACCCCTTTACCCTTGATGGCAAACAGCGGAAGAATGAAGTCATCAACTGAAAGTCTGGTTTCACGCATCATACGGCGAAACGCATCATTTTGTCGCAACCGCCTCGGCCTGTAATCAGGGAATAGCATCGCAACTCCTATGTTTTAGTTGTTTCAGAGAGCGGAGAGTTATTATTTGTTGAGTCGCTCCATGGATAATGCTTTTTTTCAAACCGTGTAAACTCGTGGCTAACGGATCGTAAAGAAAGAACAGAAATCAAAATAAAAACAATGGATTTGTCTTAAATCAAACACTTTCTTTCTTTTGAAATGTTTCGGTATGCGTCTGTTCTTTCTAACGATCCCTAAACCACTCAAACAGTACACTCTTTTTAAAAAAAGATTATCCATTCCGCTTATAAATAATCTATTACAAACGAAATTTCACCATACTTCATCTTATATATCAAGAGATCTTTGCAAAGCGTTCAATTTTGTTCAAGTTCAAGGAAGACGAAGATTTTAACCGCAGGAATACTTTAGGTATTTTGAGGATTAAAATCTGAGTTTGACGCAGAAATTGGGCAAAAGGGAATGCTCTGTAAAGATCTCACGCGATTTCTTCGTCTGTAAGATAGCACGCCGGGTCCGGTGCCCAGACATCACCCGTTACAGCCTCGGATCTAACTCTGAAATTTCCGGCACAAATTTCCAGCCATCGGCAGGTTGCGCATCTTCCTTTGGCATGCCTTTTTTTCTCTTTTAGTTTTTGCATCAGGGGATCCGAGGTGTCGGCCCAAATTTCAGAAAACGGGCGATTTCTGACATTTCCAAAACTGTAATGGCGCCAGAACTGGTCGGCATATACCTCACCATCCCAGCTTACGCAACCAATGCCTATTCCGGAGCTGTTCCCCTGATTCATTTTGAGAAGTTCAAGCACTTCTTTGGCACGCTCGGGATTTTCTTTCAGAAGCCTCAAATAAATATATGGCCCGTCGGCATGATTATCGACAGTTAAAACTTCTTTGGGATTATCTGTATCATGGAGTTGTTTTGTAAGATCCATGATCAGATCGACGGCTTTTCGAGATTCCGCATGGGAAAGATCTTCTTTTACAAGCTCTGATCCGCGACCGGCATATACGAGATGGTAAAAGCACACCCGTGGAATATCCATCTCTTCAAGGAGTGTGAATATTTCTGGAATTTGACCGGCATTTGATTTGTTGACGGTAAAGCGGAGGCCCACTTTAATACCCGCCTTTTTACAGTTTTCAATTCCTTTCAACGCTGACCTGAAAGCCCCCCTGACCCCTCTGAAACGGTCGTTAATCTCTTCCATCCCATCGAGACTGATGCCAACGTATGAGAGGCCGATATCCTTTAGGATTTGGGCGATTTGAGGCGTAATCAGGGTTCCGTTTGTTGATATAACGGCCCGCATTCCCTTTTGGACGGCATAGGCTGCAAGTTCCGGAAGGTCTTTTCGGACCAAAGGCTCACCCCCGGAAAACAATATTACAGGCACACCAAATTCTGCGAGATCGTCGATTAGTTCTTTACCTTCGACAGTGGAAAGTTCATTGTCAAAAGAGATGTTTTTTGCGTGGGCATAACAATGAACACACTTTAGGTTGCATCGTCGGGTAATATTCCAGACAACCACAGGCCGTTTATCACTGGAAAACTGAAGAAGATGTGGCGGTAGTTTAGACGACATTCGCCCATAACGAAGGGCATCTGATGGTTCTACAGTTCCGCAATACAGTTTTGATATTCCGATCATATTAATATTTTTTGGTTATCGGTTTTTTAGAATCGAGTTTCAATGCATGCTCAAACTCATCTTTAATGAGACTGCTTATAAAAGATTCGGGGTTCAATAGCGCGTTTTTGGTAATAAAAAATCGGTTTTTACCTGTTTTTTCCTGGACCAGTTTAAGCCCGTATTCAAAATCGGTCGCCAATTGATCGTAAAACACTTCAAGATCATAAGTGGAAGTTTCGAGCTGCTCGATTATAAAGTCAATGGCATCATCTTCCATGACAATGTTGATGTCATGATTTTTAAAAAAATATAATTCCATCTTTTTTATGTCATCATAAAAAGATTTGATCTTTTTGATGACTTTTTCGATATCCATTATGTGTCTGGCGTAATAAGAAGCCACAACATCGATCCGCGATGCCGTAAGTGTCAGACTGTATTTCTCCCCTAAGTTTTTCTTGTTTGAGGTTAAATACGTTTTGATATATTCTTTTTCTTCGAGAAACAGTTTTTCATATGTTTCATCGATTTCATCGAGGTTTGATAATGCCAGCATGTTTTTGAGGGACGTTTCGGGATCTACCACGTCAGTAACGGTTACCGGAAATTTTTTTATGTGACTTGACGGTAATTTCTTTTCGAACACAAGAAGTGCCCCTTCAACCGCACTCACAAGACCCCTTGCACCGGTATTTTCCAGGAAGGCATTTTTCGCTAAAATTCGAAGGGCTTTGTCTTCAAATTTTAAATCGATGCCATACGCTGCAAAATCGAGTTTTTTACCGAGAATTATCGGATTGCTTGGATTTTTCAAGATTTCGAAAAGATCGTCTTCCGTCAATTTATCAAAGACAGCCCTCACCGGAAGCCGTCCGACAAATTCAGATTCAAATCCGAATTCTATGAGATCTTCCGCCTTTGCTTTTTTAAGAATTTCGCTGTCATCCTGAGCGGTTTTAATTTTTGCTCCAAAGCCGATTTCCTGATCCGCAATCCGTTTTTTTATAATCCCGGCCAGATCGACAAAGGCACCGCTCATGATAAAAAGTATATTACTGGTATTGACCGATCGTCTATCTCTTTTCCCTGTTTTACGAAACCGTTCGATTTCCTGAATCATTGAAATGGGATCATGAGGCACTTTTAAATCGACTTCGGTTTCTTCCATGGGCTTGAGGAGCGCGCGCTGAACACCTGAACGTGATACATCAACACCAATGATATTCCGGCTTGATGCAATTTTATCGATTTCATCGATATAAATAATACCATATTCAGCAAGTTCAATATCACCGTCGGCTTCCCTGACAAGGTCACGGACAAGGTCTTCTACATCGCCGCCCACATAACCAGTTTCACTGAACTTTGTAGCGTCGCCCTTAACAAATGGGACATTGATTTTTTTGGCGATCAGTTTGATGATATATGTTTTGCCGACACCAGTCGGACCGAACATGAGTATATTGTTTTTAATGCGTCCGACCATGTCATCGCTTTCATCAGAAGCGTTTTCAGCGCGTTTTATTCGGTTGAAATGTGTACATATTTTTGTGGCCAGTATCGCTTTGGCATTATCCTGCTTTACGATATATTGATCGAGAAAGGAGATAAGTTCTTCGGGTTTTAAATCAAAATTTATCTTTGTTTCTTTTTGGTTCGATTTTCCACCCTTTTCGGTGGTGACTTCCTGGGGCAAAACCAGCGGCGTCACCATTTTAACACTGCCCCCAAATTTTTTCGATAGAAAATCGCTGATCTCCTTTTCGATTTCTTTTGGATCCGGCAATTTTTCATTATGTTCTTTCATCATTCTATTGCGTAATTACATCTGTTTCTTTCGGTTTAGTTTTTGATTCGGGCCCGCTCAGAAATAACAATACATTCTGATGTATCGATGGATCGCTCTTGGTACCGTTTTTCGTCTGATAAATAAGTCTGATATTCATTTTCTCCGTGACGTTCCGCTCGAGCGCCCAACCTTTAAAAAAAATGCAAATTTATATCTTAAAAAGCCTTTAATTAAGTCTTTTTCAACAAACTATAATCACGCCTTATGGAAAATGCAAGGTGGAAATGGTTTGTTTCTGTGGCCAAGGTGGCCAAGATAAAAAGGCAGGGCCCTTATAAAAAAACCCTGCCTTTTATTGCCCTGAATTGCTTTTTGGTTTGATTCAAGGCGATTTAAGTTCGGTTGAGCCGTCACCTAAATTATAAGTGTGGAGTCTTCCGAACTTTTAAAATTTACCAGGTTACGTTCATTTTTCATCTTTTGTTTTACAAACCAATTAAATGCCACCTCAAACTCCCTTTTGAAGGATAACCTTTGGCGATATTTGGCCATGCCAAGGTTTTTATATAGGTGTTGAAGTTGGGTGGCATTTAATCGTGTTTGTCATCATAACCCTGTAAAGCGTATTTTTAAGATCCGTATTGTTTTTTAAATTATTGACAGCAGAAATCATGCCAAAATATTTAGGTGGATATATTAACCACTGATATTAATCAGTTATACTTTTCAGCACCAGCAGTATGCTAAAATATTTTACGACATTCTATGAGTTTTATTTCACATTGTGAAGTAATTTTCATACATTGGGCATGACGATGGGGAAAAAGGGCAAAAAGGAATTTCTGGATATGTTTATTCAGAAATTCCTTTTTGTTTATCAGGGGCGTGAATCGGTGTTTTGAATTGTCGCATAAGGAATGAGAGATGCGACAGTTCATCTCGAAGATCTTTTAGTTTGGCCTCAATCATTATTCCTAATACGGCCATTCGGTTTTCAGAACCTCCAGCATTGTCAAGACATCTGTCGATCTTTTTTTGGAATTCTTTGAGATCCGGGTGTTCATTCAGCAGACGATCCCGTTCTTTACGGGCTGTTTTACCCATCTCGATCAATTCTTGTCTACTGAGCTTGCTGCGTTTCTTTTTATGTAAACTTAATAGATTTCCCATGATATTGATTGATAGCAGAAACCATGCCAATGTCTTTTTTCAATAATATTTGTTTAGATACTAAATTGTTATGATTTTCAACACGAACAAGATACTAAAATATTATATTAAATTCTATGAATTTTATTTCATATTGTGAACTCGTTTTCCTAATCTAAAACCGTTCTTATGTTCTAAATAAAATCGTAACAAGATTTTATTTAGAACATATACGACCGGGTTCCAAGTTTGATGAACTCGTAAACGTTATAATTTGACAGCAAAGTAAAAAGCTTCAAATTCAAGATGCGCAAATTCCGAGGAATGAGGCGTACTTATTGTACGCCGCAGTGGCTTGTCCTGTTAAATCGGCTCCGCCGTGTCGCATAGCGAGAATTTAACGGGGCGTGGAATGCAGCGCAACGCAGAAGTTGGACTTTTTAGGAAGCCGTCAATATTCCTTTTTTGATCTTTCCAAGTCCCTTTGCTCGTCACGCCGCCGGATGGTCTCACGCTTATCATACTTACGTTTACCCCTGGCAAGTGCAACCGTTAGTTTGGCCCTCCCGTTCTGGAAATATACTTTTAAGGGGATAAGGGAAAACCCCTTTTCATTGACCTTTCCGTATAGTTTTTTGATTTCATATTTGTGTAAAAGGAGCTTTCTTTTTCTTAAGGGATCGTGATTGCCATAATATGCAAAGGGATAAGCACCGATATGCATCTGATGAACAAACACTTCGCCTTTTTTGATTCTGGCATATGAATCTTTCAAATTAACGCGGCCAAGTCGAAGGGATTTAACTTCTGTTCCCAGAAGGACCATTCCTGCTTCATATGTCTCTTCGATGAAATAGTTGAATCTGGCTTTTCTGTTTTCAGCGATTATTTTTATATGGTCTGTGTTCAAATACTTTTTTCTCCTCAAAACAAAATTTACAAATAAGAGGTTAATATTTCATGGATAACTTTATTAACTTACGAATTCAACGGGGGAGAGTAAGGTTCGGAATATCCTACTTCAAACAGAATATTACCATAAGTACTCAGCAGAAGTTCCATAATGTCCGTTTCGGATTTTTCTTTAAGAACATCTTTAACAAACAGTGCGGCATCTTTAACATTGAGCAATCTTATTATTTTTTTAATTGCCGGTATTGATTGAGGATTCATGCTTAATCTGTTTATTCCCAACCCCAAAAGGATCGGTATATTCACAGGGTCACCTGCCATTTCACCGCACATGCAGACTTCCACACCGCTGTTTTTTGCGATATCGGCGACATGTTTGATCATCCTTATAATCGCAGGGTTAAGCGGTTGATAGAGATGTGCAACCTGTCTGTTGACCCTGTCGACTGCCAGCGAATATTGGATCAGATCGTTGGTTCCAATACTGAAAAAATCAACATCCTTTGCCATCACATCAGCCATGATTGCAGCCGAAGGCACTTCTATCATTATCCCAACCTGGATATTATCATTAAAGGCGATACCTTCTCTATCAAGAGCGTCAGCTGCATCGTCTAATATCCTTCTTGCTGCAAGGATTTCTTCGTGACAGGATATCATGGGCAGCAGAATTCTGACAGGACCGAATGCAGAGGCTCTTAATATGGCTCGGAGTTGGGTCATGAAGACTTCCGGTTTTTTTAAGCAGTACCGTATACCCCGAAGGCCTAAATCAGGATTTTTTTCATCCGAATCTGAAGCATAAGAAACCGCCTTATCGCCGCTGATGTCTAAGGTTCGAATCGTTACGGTTCCGGGTGCCATCACTTCGACGACATCCTTATAATTATCGAAAAGGTCATGCTCATCCGGGAAATCGAGCTGGCTTAAATATTGAAATTCCGTTCGGTAAAGCCCGATTCCATCACCGCCATAGTTTATTACGGATACAACTTCCTCCGGGAGTTCGATGTTACCCATAACTTCCAGTTTGATACCGTCGGCTGTTTCGGCCGGCAGGTGACTGCTTCGGGTAATTACAGCCTTATAATTTTCGTAATTGGATTGGCGTTCTTCGAACTCTATAAGGGTTGTGTCGGCAGGATGAACGATAACGACACCCGAAGTTCCGTCGACAATGATAATATCATCGTTTTTTATGATATGCGTCGCATTTTCAAGACCCAAAACAGCCGGAATTTCAAGGGTCCGGGCAATGATTCCCGTGTGTGAAGTTTTTCCTCCAAGATCAGTAATAAGCCCTTTTATCTTTTCCAGCTGTATTTGGCTGGTTTCTGCAGGAGAAAGGTCGACAGCGACAAGTATGACACGTTTTTCAATGGCCGAAATATCGAGAGTTTTTGCCCCAACCAGGTTTTGCATGATGCTTTCGGATACATGAATAATATCGGCCACTCTACCCTGTAAATAAGTATCTGTCATATTCCGAAACATACGTTTAACATTCGATACGACTTTTTTGAGCGCCCATTCAGCGTTTACCCGTTCTTTTTCTATAGTTTCAATGGTTTTGCCATAGAGCATCTTGTCTTTATACAGGACCTTGTGAGTTTCAAGAATATGGATGTGCTCTCGTAATTCTTCAGACGTTGTTTCAATGATTTGTTGAAGCTTGTCTTTGGCATGCTTTACGGCAGATTGAAACCGTTTGATCTCATTTTCCAAGTTATCTTTGCTGATGAAGTATTTATCAACAACATCAACGCCTTCCTTGCCGACCAGGTATGCCTTGCCAATACAGATACCCGGAGAGACATTGATACCGTGCAAATGTATTTCCTTTTCGTTGGTATTTGACATGCCTGGTTATTCTCCAAAACCGCTTTCAATCAACTGAACTAGGTCATTTAAAATTCCAAGATCAGATTGATCGTCAATTTTTAATGTAATTCTTGATCCTTTTGGGCAGTCCAGCGTAAGAATATCGATAATGCTGGAAGCATCCGCTTTTTCTCCGTCTTTGATAATCCACACATTTGATTTTACGTTTTGAACCAGTTTCGCTATTTTTGCTGCAGATCTGGCATGAAGACCAAGATCGTTTGTTATGGTAACATTCCTATAAAGTTCATTTGCCGAGTTATTCATCTCCCTAACCTTGGGCGTACTGGAAAAGCGCTTAAAGTGAGCTATCTCCTGTCCCGGAGCGCATGGACGTGCATTTTTGCCAAGGATGTGCTCTTTGATATACGTGTAATGCGATGCAGCGCACGAAGAAGCAATGTCCGGGCTAGAGTTTGGGAGTTGATTTGTTCAATCGATTCAGAAAAAAATTAACAGAATTCCAAAACTTTAGTCACTTTAGCAACTTGACACTTCAATTCTATAGAAGTTTTTTGTCACAAAATGCACAAATTTTGTGACAAGAGAACCCACATTTTAAAAAGTAGTCACATAAAGTAGTCACATTAAGATTAATAGAAATTTTTATCAACCCCCATGATATTTGTCAATCTGTAATCATTGACAAAGCGTTAAATAGCTGTTAGGGCTTATTTTGATGCTGAACTGCAATAGCTTGAATTTTCATGAAATATTTCTTGATGTCTTTGTGCATTAATTTTCTTTAGGAGGTGGCCCCATGGCGGATAAGATATTGATTTTTGGCAAGGACACCTGACCCTATACAAATCAGGCTCGTGAAGCTTATGCCAAACAAGGTGAAGAAGTTAAATACGTTAATGTAAAGGCGAATGCCGAGAAGATGAAGGCCATGCTGGAATATTCCGATGGTATACGAAAGGTTCCGGTAATTGTGGAACAGGATAATGTTATTATCGGGTTTAACGGCGGAACGTGACGCGTCTAAGTTTGTCGGCTGTATGTCGATAATTTAAGACCTTTGCAAAACATATCTTTTTGCACGATTTCCGTGTCCCCGACAGTCGGGATGGTTAAAATTTTCGCCTTCCCCTGATTAAAGATCGGGATCTTCGACTTGAACTCGAACAAAAATATGCATTTTTCAAAGGTCTCAATCTACCTTAAGATTTCCCGTTTTTTTCGGATCAAAACGGAATCCCGAACCAAGAGTGGTTTAAGAGGGTTTCATAACCGTTTAACACTATTTTACTTTATTGAATACTATGGAAAGACAGTTTCTTGTTAATGATTTAAATTTAGATGAGTCATGGCGGCTTTTTAAGATCATGGGAGAGTTCGTGGAGGGCGTAGATACGCTTCATGAAATAGGACCCGCGGTGAGTTTTTTCGGATCCGCAAGAATTAAACCCTCGGATCCAATTTACAAAAAAACTGAAAAACTATCCGCGCTTTTTGTAAAAAACGACTTTTCCGTAATCACAGGTGGGGGCGGAGGTGTTATGGAAGCGGCCAACAAAGGTGCAACTGACGCTGGGGGCACTTCCGTTGGGTTAAATATTATTCTTCCGTTTGAGCAGGAGCCGAATCATTTTGCCAATGTTAAAATCGACTTCAAATACTTTTTCATTCGCAAAGTCATGTTCATCAAGTATGCTACGGCATACATTATCCTTCCCGGTGGTTTCGGTACCCTGGATGAGCTGTTTGAGGCGGTCACATTGGTTCAGACCCACCGCATAAAGCCTTTTCCGTTAATTCTAGTGGGCTCAGACTACTGGGCAGGGCTCATTGATTGGATAAAAGCAAAGCTGCTTGCCGAAAAGCGGATATCTCCAGAGGATCTCGAAATTCTTCAGGTCATGGATGAGCCCGAAGAAATTGTCAAAGCCGTACAGAGAGTGATTATATTATAGTGGTATTTTGAGGCAACTCGAGTTTAAAGATGTATCAGCATGTATCTCTTTTTTTGTCTAAATGCGGATAAACCGGAGGTGTGTGTATTTAAACTTGATTTATCTGCATATTTATACTTGATTAATAAAAATGATGATGTATGATCTCTTGAAATTAAATGAATGATATTCAGAAAAGAGATTTTCGAATCTCTTTTTTAAGTTAACATCATTCTGTAATTCAGGTATCAAAAGATCTGACAAGAAAAAACAAATAGATAACAAGGTAAAGACTGTTGGCGGTATCAAAACAAATTAAAGAACAGGATGTGTTGCTGGAGCTTGAAGACGTCCATATGTTTTTCGGCAAGGTATGCGCTCTGGCCGGCGTTAGTTTGAAAATAGGAAAAGGTGAGATTCATTCGGTAATCGGTCCCAACGGTGCCGGCAAGACGGTAATGATGAATATTATTAATGGACTTTATTCCCCGCAAAAGGGGAATATTTTCTATAAACAAAAACAAATCAACACGCTCAAGCCGTTTGAACGGGCCAAACTTGGTATTTCCAGGACATTTCAGAAGGTCGAGGTTTTTGGCGGTATGACGGTATTGGACAATATCCGTCTGGGCCGGCATATCCATTTTAAATCGGGTATTACAAGCGGTTCGATTTATATGGGCAAAACCGCCCGTGAAGAAATTGAGCACAGGCGTTTTATTGAAGAACAAATCATCGATCTTTTGGAGATTCAACACATCCGGCATAAACCTGTCGGCATGTTGCCATACGGCATGCAAAAGCGGGTGGAACTCGGCAGGGCACTGGCCTTGGAACCCGAGCTGTTAATCCTGGATGAGCCACTGGCCGGGCTTAATCTTGAAGAAGTCGAGGACATGGCGCGGTTTGTTTTAGATATTAATGAAGAAGAACGGTGGAAAGTCACCTGTATTCTGGTGGAACATGACATGGGTGTTGTCATGGATCTATCCGATCGTGTCTTTGTTCTCAATTTCGGCAACATGATCATCGACGGGACTCCAGATGAAGTCCAGAATCATCCAGAGGTAATTAAGGCTTATTTAGGTGAAGAGGATCTGTATGCAACACGGAGATAAAAAACAGGACAATACTTGATCCAAAAAGCCTGAACCCAAAAAGTTTTGCCTCAAAATACACAAATTTTACAATTAAGGAACTAAGTACCTCATACGGCATGGAAATTACAAAAGACCTGACAATCCCCAAGCTTTTTTATGAAAAAGCCGGCAAATACGGCGAAGGCCGAGTCGCCATGCGGGAGAAAGAATTTGGCATCTGGCGGCCCATTACCTGGTATGACTATTTTGAAAACGTCAAATACATAACACTGGGTCTTATTCGTTTAGGCATTGAAGAAGGGGATAAGGTTGCCATGATTGGCGACAATCGCCCTGAAGGTTTGTGGGCGGAAATGGCGACGTTATGCGCAAGGGGTGTGGGGGTGTGGCTGTTCCAGGACAGTCTGATTGATGAAGTCAAGTACATCATCGACCACTCAGATACCAAATTTTTGTTCGGAGAAGGGCAGGAAGAAGTCGACAAAGCCATCTCGGTTTTTGATGAATGCCCCAGGCTGGAAAAGATCATCTGGGACGATCCAAAGGGGATGCGAAATTATGATGAAGACTACCTGATAAGCCTCAAGGAGGTTCAGGAACTGGGCCGGGAACTTGAGCGGCAACAGCCGACGCTATTCCAGGAAATGATCAAAAAAGGCCACGGAGATGAAGTAGCTTTACTGTTCTATACCTCCGGAACAACCTCGCTTCCCAAGGGAGCGCTGCTGTCCCACAATAATATGTTGACCATGGGCCAGCACCTCATGGCTGTGGACCCGTGCATGCCTACGGATGATTACGCCTCTTATCTGCCCTTTGCATGGATCGGAGAACAGATGATGTCGATATCCTGTGGTCTACAGGTAGGATACACCATCAACTTTCCCGAGGGAGTCGAGACCGCACAGGATAACATCAGAGAGATCGGCCCCCATGTGATGTTCGCCCCTCCGCGCATGTATGAGCAGATGACCCGAATGGTCCAGGTCAAGTATCTGGATGCTACATGGATCAAACGGAAGTTATATGAGTTTTCCACCAAAATCGGCTATCATGTGGCAGACCTTAAGTTTCAGAAAAAACCAGTGCCTTGGTACTGGGCGTTTCTTGACTGGTTGGCACATATTACGGTCCAGAAGAAAATCAAAGACCATCTTGGCCTGTCTCGTGTACGAAATGCATATACCGGCGGGGCGGCCATGGGCCCTGACCACTTTCGGTTTTTTCATGCACTGGGAGTAAACCTCAAGCAGATTTACGGTCAGACAGAGGTTGCCGGTATTTCCGTGGTCCATCGCAGTGGAGATATAAAGTTTGACACTGTGGGCCATCCAATTCCGGAAACAGAGATAAAAATAACTGAAGATGGAGAAATCCTTACCAGAAGTCCTTCGGTCTTTCTGGGTTACTACAAAAACCCGGAAGAAACCAAAGAGACATTGAAAGACGGCTGGCTCTATTCAGGTGACAGGGGATTTATTGATGATGACGGCCACCTGGTTGTTTTTGATCGTACCAAAGATGTCTTTACCCTCAGGGACGGCAGACCTTTTTCTCCCCAGTATCTGGAAACCCGACTGAAATTCAGTCCCTATGTAAAAGATTCCTGGGTTATCGGAGACCAACGGGAATATGTAACTGCTGTCATTTGTATCGATTATTCCGTGGTGGGCAGATGGGCCGACGAGAAAAAAATCAACTATACGAGTTATCAGGAACTTTCTCAGATACCCGACGTCTACAACCTGGTTCAAAAGCAGATCGTTAAGGCCAACAAGGATCTTCCGGAGACCGCCCGAGTCGTAAAGTTCGTCAATCTATACAAGGAGTTTGATGCGGATGATGATGAACTAACGAGAACACGCAAACTTCGGCGGGCCTTTGTGGAAAAAAGGTACAGTGACATCGTAGATGCCCTGTATTCTGCTAACGATAATGTGCATATCGATACGATGATTAAGTATGAGGACGGCAGACAGGCCCGCATTGTTGCAGATCTTCACTTGAGAAAGGTAAAGAATTAGGTAATGGGTGAAGGATTGACAATCTTCAATTTACAATGGAGTGACGAATGGAATTGTTTTTAATGGCCGTTACCACGGGTATTATGGTGGGTGGCATCTATGCCCTTGTCGCCCTTGGATGGGTGTTGATATATAAATGTTCGGGTGTTCTGAATCTGGCCATGGGGGAAATGACGCTGATCGGCGCCTATGTTTCTTTGAGCTTTTACTCCATGGGCATACCCTTTTTGCTGGCGCTTTTATTTTCACTGATTATCGGACTGGTTCTGGGAATCCTGACGGAACGGATTTTCCTGGACAAGCTCATCGGCGAGCCGGTTCTGACGGTGATTATGGTAACCGTAGGGCTTTCATTTTTCTTTAAGGGAATGGTGGAACTCATCTGGGGTACAGATACTCGCGTATTCACCCCACCGGTTTTTTCAATTGAGCCTTTTCACATCGGAAAGATCGTTATCGGACAGGTTTATCTGTGGAGCTTTGTGGCAGCCATAATTCTTTTAATCATTTTTGTCTGCTTTTTTAAGTATACCCGATGGGGCCTTGCCATGCAGGCTACGGCAGACGATGAAATGGCTGCGCTATCTCTCGGTGTCAGCGCCAGGTTCGTTTATGCAGCAGCCTGGGCCATCGCTTTTATGGCGGCCGGTGTGGGAGGAACCCTTTTGGGTAACATCAACGGGCTCAACATATCTGTAGGATACCTCGGTTTACTGGTTCTGCCGGCCGTGGTGCTGGGCGGTCTCAATTCCGTACCAGGAGCCATTGTCGGCGGAATTACCATCGGCATATTACAGAATCTCTGCGGAGCGTATCTGGACAAATACTTTACCGGGGGTGTCAAAGAGGTCGCCCCTTTTGTTTTTATGGCGATATTTCTGCTCTTCAAGCCCCATGGATTATGGGGATGGGAGCGGATTGAACGCGTGTAATTCAATTGACGATTGATGATTGATGATTTTAGATTTAAGAAAAAAATGTTTTTTTAATCTTCGATCTTCAATGAAAAAATTTCAATTAAAACGGAGTTTTTAAATGTCAACAACCTGGCTTCCATGCGGTGCCTACCACCAGAATTATACTCAGGATCATGCCTGGTGGCAGACGAAATTTATCAAAGGCAAAATGATCCTGCTTTTTATGATCCTGTTTGTTATCATCCCCTTTTTTACAGATTCCTATTGGCTGAGTGTCTGCAATCAGATCGGTTATACGGTATTAGGGGCTATCGGTGTACAGCTATTGATCGGCTTTTGCGGCCAAATAACCCTGGGTCATGCCGCATTTATTGCAGTGGGCGCATATACCAGCACGCTTCTTATCCTCGAATTCCCCTGGCCCAAAATCATGATGGACTACGGCATCGCTTATCCGATGAGCATTCTCATCGCCGCAGTTGTGGCCGGCATTTGGAGTGTGCTCTTCGGACTCCCTTGCGCCAGGGTCAAAGGATTTTATCTGATTTTAACCACCATGGCCGCTCAGTTCATTACCGTGGATTTTATCATTACGGGATATGTGAGCCAGATCGGCGGACGCGGACAGGCGTTTTCTTTGCCGCCGGGGACCATCAAGGTCGGACCCTGGGTGATCGACAGTGACATTAAGGTTTATTTTATGATGCTCGTCCTGGTGATTTTTTGTGTCATGGGCGTGGTCAATCTGCTAAGGTCAAGGGTCGGCAGGGCGTGGGTTGCTATAAGGGACAATGATATTTCTGCGGAGGTTATGGGTATCAATGTGGTTAAGTATAAACTTATAGCCTTTTACGTGGCCGGATTTATCGGTGGCATCGCCGGGGCATTCTGGATCAGTAACCTTGCGGCAATAAGTCCCGAACACTTTCCCTGGTTCTGGTCATTGTGGCTTGTGGGTGTGATTCTGATCGGCGGGGTTGGTTCTATACACGGGACTATTTTTGGGTCCATATTCATGGTCGTTGTTATGGAGTTATTACAGCTTGGTGTCATGCAGTTTATGGATACCAGCTGGGGCGAAAGGCTGTTTATGGACTTTCTCTTTCTCAAAGAGGCCGCCTTCGGCCTGGCCATCTGCGTGTTCATGATATTTGAACCCAACGGTCTGGCCTATCGGTGGTGGCAGACGAAAAATTATTTTAACCTGTGGCCGTTTTCGTATTAGATACAG
>JBFESJ010000075.1:0-14514 GCA_041548585.1 Desulfobacterales bacterium
CCGCCTCTGGAGGATCCCGATTCTCGGGGCAGCGCGGGATGAATTCAAATAAAGTATAAGAACCTTTTTAAAGCGAAAGGGCGGTACCACAGCCCGGAGGGTTGTGGTAAAAATTCCGAAATACCCCGTAGCTTGTTGAAGCGTATCGAAAATCCCGTTTGCGGGGCTGCGGGCATAGGAATTTTAGCTTTTCGCTTTTAAGATCCCGAAGGTAAACCTTCGGGAGTTTCATAAAATCGTTACACGATTTTATTCCACATAATAAGCATGATTCTCAAAAAGGGAAGTCTAATCATTTCATCGAATCATCTGATTGCTTGCTGTTCGTGTTGGCTGTGAAGGATCTTCGCCAATCACAAGCCACTTAATATCTGAATATCCGCTAAAACGCTCCCAGCTGACAATCCTTTATCTTGATACCCATTGCTTCGCAAGCACCGCTAACGGTCATTTTACTGACGTGTAAGCGGGAAGCAATATCCCATGCGTGCTCACAAGAAAGCCTTCCCTGAACAAGCGCATCGGAAATGGCGTCTTTTAAATCCTCTTTTATACTGTCTTGAGGTGCAACAATCTTTTTGTGGGGCTGATATCCAAACAACCCCAGCTGGCACTTTGTCAACTTGAAATTCATCAGATCAGCCGTTTTACCCACCGCATCCGGTGAGACCTGCAAGACTTTTGCAATTTCAAATGCCACGGCACAGGGAACTGCTTTGTTTTTCGTCTGTTTCAACATTTCATCTTTAATTGACTTGTCAGGTTTTGCATCCGGTCCGTGTTTTTCCGAAAAATTTTTACCCCCATGAAGATTCATCACACACTCCTTTGATAATATTTTCTTATCGTTATATTTATCACGAAAGCACGAAAGTATGAAAACACCAAACAGAAAATTTATTTTGCGCTTTCTTTTTGAATGGTTTCGTGATGTTTTTGCCACAAAAAACGTGACGAATTCATCTTCTTGCGAATTCATCAATTTTGAAACCGACCCAGAGTCTGCATTTTTCTTGAATTTCAGAGTGCTGTCTGTTACTTATATATTTTATTGGCGTTATAAAAAAATCATTGCCGAAGTTGTTTAATATCAGGTCATCATGCCTTTTTCAATAAAACGAAAGAAAACCTGCCAGATTAAGGTTGGAAATGTAAGCCTGGGCGGCACAGCACCTGTTGTCGTCCAATCCATGACCAACACGTTTACCCAGGATGTTCAATCCACCGTTTCACAAATCCATCGCCTGGAAAAAGCAGGGTGTGAAATTGTAAGGGTGGCTGTGCCTGACCATGAGGCTGCAGAGGCGATTTCTTCAATTAAACAAAAAATTTCGATACCGATTATCGCCGACATCCACTTCGACTATCGTCTGGCAATCGCTTCAGCGAAAGCGGGTGCAGATGGTCTTCGAATAAACCCGGGGAATATCGGTCAAGAAAAAAAAGTCAGGGCGGTTGTTGATTGCGCAAAGGATGTTAACATCCCCATCAGGATCGGGGTTAATTCAGGTTCTCTTGAAAAAGACATCCTAAAGAAATATAATGGGGTGAGCGCGGAAGCCATGGTTGAAAGCGCAATGCGCCATGTTGATTTATTAAAATCTTTCGACTTTAATAATATAAAGATATCGATAAAGGCCTCCGATGTCCATCGCACCGTAGATGCATACAGGCTTCTTTCCTCGAAGACCGATCTTCCGCTTCATGTGGGGGTAACTGAGGCAGGAGGGCTTTATTCCGGAATCGTCAAGTCGTCTCTTGGCATTGGGATGCTCCTCGCGGAAGGTATCGGGGATACGATTCGTGTTTCTTTGACCCGAGATCCGGTGGAAGAGGTCAGGGTTGGATACGAAATCCTGAAAGCGTTGGACATCCGCCGTCACGGACCCGATATTATATCGTGCCCCACTTGCGGTCGTTGTAAAATCGATCTGTTTAATATTCTCGAGCGGGTTGAAAACGCTTTATTGTTGAAGCCGACACCCATTAAACTTGCCATCATGGGGTGTGTTGTGAACGGGCCGGGAGAGGCCAAGGAGGCGGATATCGGAGTTGCCGGCGGTGACGGAACAGGAATCCTTTTCAAAAAAGGAAAGGTAATAAAAAAGTTTCCTGAAGACAAAATTGTCGAGGTTTTACTGGCTGAAGTTGATAAATTTGAACGGACACTTTTCTGAGGACAAAGTATTTTGAATGTTTGAGACTTTTGATCATTTGAGTTTCGAATTAAGTCCCTTTAAACAAGGAATTATTAAATGGGAAAACAGAACAAAACTGCAATTACACCAACACGAGCTGAAGATTATCCACAATGGTATCAAGAGGTGGTCAAAGCATCGGATTTGGCGGAGCGATCACCGGTGAGAGGGTGTATGGTAATAAAACCCTGGGGATATTCCCTATGGGAAAACATCGTTAGGGTAATGGATGACATGTTTAAAGACACAGGGGTTAAAAATGCATATTTTCCGCTTTTTATTCCGCTTTCTTTTCTTGAAAGAGAAGCGGAACATGTGGAAGGTTTTGCAAAAGAATGCGCTGTTGTAACACATCACAGACTTGAAAAAGGATCTGACGGTGGTCTTGAGCCCGCAGGCATCCTCAATGAACCTCTCATTGTTCGCCCCACTTCAGAAACGATCATTGGAGATTCGTTCTCCAAGTGGGTTGGGAGTTATCGAGATCTTCCCATACTCATCAATCAGTGGGCAAATGTCGTTAGATGGGAAATGCGAACACGTCTATTCTTGCGAACCAGTGAGTTTCTTTGGCAGGAAGGCCACACCGTCCATGCTTCCGCAGAAGAAGCCATTGAACGGACGAAATTAATGTTAGATGTTTATGCCAGAATGGCTGAAGAATACCTGGCCGTGCCGGTTATTAAAGGAAGAAAATCAGCTTCCGAAAGATTCCCAGGAGCTGTCGATACCCTATGTATCGAAGCAATGATGCAGGACAGAAAGGGTCTTCAGGCGGGCACCTCACACTTTTTGGGGCAAAATTTTGCCAAAGCTTCCGGAATCAAATTCCAGAGTGCCGAAGAATCAGAAGAATTTGCATGGACCACTTCATGGGGTGCATCCACCCGCCTTATTGGTGGACTCATCATGACCCACGGTGACGATGACGGTATCGTTCTTCCGCCAAAGGTTGCGTCTTCACATGTTGTCTTGATGCCCATTATCCGAAAGCCTAAAGACAGAGTGAAAGTGATGGAATTTGTCGAAACCTTGGGAAAAACGCTAAAGGATAAAACCTATCATCATCGTCGACTCAGGGTGGAGATTGACGATCGCGAAATCGGCGGTGCCAGGGGATGGGAATGGATAAAAAAAGGGATACCGATTCGGGTAGAAATCGGTCCCAGGGATATTGCCGACAATTCCGTATATGTTGCACGGAGAGACAAGAACCACAAAGATAAAGTATCCATAAAAAGAGATCATTTTGTTGCAGAAATAACAAATATTCTGGATGAAATACAGGATACACTTTTTGAACGCGCCCTGTCGTTTAGAAAAAAATATACCTTTTCAATCGATGATAATAATGAATTCTATGATTTTTTTACACCTGAAAATCAGGAAAAACCCGAAATACACGGCGGGTTTGTACGCGCTCACTGGTGCGGAGAAGATGATTGCGAATCCAAAATTAAAGACGATCTAAGTGTTACGATTCGATGTCTTCCCTTTGACAGCCCGTCCGAGAAAGGCACGTGTATATGCTGCGGCAATCCCAGTACCGGTCGAGTCGTCTTTGCTAAGGCGTATTAATTTTTACAATGATCCGTATTAACGACATCATCGACAAAATTACCGAGTATTGCCCGGAGGCTGATCTTGATATTATTGATCGCGCCTATATTTACTCGGCCAGAGTCCATGATGGACAGGTTCGCCTCTCCGGTGAACCCTATCTGTCCCATCCCCTTGAAGTGGCCGGCATTCTTGCAGACATGAAGCTCGATGTCATCAGTGTTGCAGCCGGTCTGTTACATGATGTTATTGAAGATACACACGCTACCACAGAAGAAATAAATGAGACGTTTGGCAAGGACATTACCCATATTGTATCGGGTGTAACCAAGTTGAGCGTTCTCCCTTTCAGCAGCAGCTCTCAGGCACGCCAGGCGGAAAGTATCAGGAAAATGATCCTTGCAATGGCGGATGATATTCGCGTCATATTGATCAAGCTGGCGGATCGGCTTCACAATATGAGGACGTTGAAGTTTCACTCGCAGAAAAAAAGAGTACAAATTGCCAGGGAAACCCTCGATATATACGCACCCATTGCCGGTCGTCTCGGTATTTACTGGATAAAAAAGGAACTTGAAGATACATCCTTTATGTATATTCAGCCCGAGGAATACGCTAAAATAGAGCGACTTGTTAATAAAGATAAAGAAGAAGGCGAAAAATACATTGAAACGGTCAAAGATCTCATCAAAAAGAAGATGGATGAACACAACCTTGAATGCGAAGTCCTCGGGAGATACAAGTATTTTTATAGTACATATAAAAAAATGTTATCTCAAAACCTCGAATTTGAGGAGGTCTACGATATCATTGCGTTTAGAATAATTCTCGATACAATACCCCATTGCTATGAAGCACTGGGGGTGATTCATTCTCTATGGAAACCGGTTGCCAAAAAGTTCAAAGATTATATCGGTGTTCCCAAGCCGAATATGTATCAGTCCCTCCACACAACTGTTATCGGCCCCTTCGGAGAACGAATTGAGATTCAAATTCGAACATGGGAAATGGATAAGGTCGCCAAATCGGGTATCGCTGCCCATTGGAGCTACAAGGAGGGGCTTCGCCTTGATGACGAAACGACCAAAGCGTTTTCCTGGATACAGAACCTGGTAGAAAACCAGGAAGATTTTAAAAATCCGGATGAATTTCTGGAAAATGTCCGCATCGATCTCTTTCCTGATGAAGTCTATGTTTTTACCCCCCGAGGAGAGATAAAGACAGTGCCAAGAGGTGCTACTCCTGTAGATTTTGCCTATTTAATTCATACAGAAGTCGGGAATCAGTGTACCGGAGCAAAAGTAAACGGACGTATCGTCTCCTTGCAGTATGAATTGAAAACCGGCGATACAGTTGAAATATCCACATCCAAAAAGAGCCATCCCAGCAAAGATTGGCTCAATTTTGTCAAAACCGTCAAGGCCCGTTCCAGGATCAGACAGTGGATCAAAACCCAGGAAAAAGAACGAAGTATTACCCTCGGTCGGGAGATGTGCGAAAAGGCATTTCGAAAATACCGCCTTAATTTTAATGCGCTTTTGAAATCAGAAGAGATGGAGAGGGTGGTGGAGCATTTTGGCTTTAAGCATCTGGATGATCTTATTGCAAGTGTCGGTTATGGAAAAATTACGCCCCTGCAGATTGTTCGAAAGGTTGAACCGAAACCTGAAGAAAAAGAAGCACCCGAATCCTTCCTAGATAAAATCATCAGTCGTGTCAGAAAGAAAAAGCCGAAGACGGGTGTCATTGTAAAAGGTGTCGACGATATCCTGATCAAGTTCGGAAAATGTTGTCAGCCGGTTCCGGGAGATACAATTACAGGTTATATTACACGAGGCTTTGGGGTTACCGTTCATCGAACAAGTTGCGTCAATGCGATGAAAATGAGCCCCGAACGACAAATAGATGTAGAGTGGAGTGTGGATATTGCAGATACGTATCCTGTAAAGATCATGGTTCGATCTTACGATAGGGTGGGATTACTTGCCGATATTACGGCAAATATCAGTAAAAACGGTGCGAATATATTAAGCGCGAATACTGAGACCCGGGAGAGTAAAATTGTCGACAGTTTCTTTACCATAGCTGTCGAAGATACCGATCATTTAAACAGGGTTTTATCATCTATCAGAAAGGTAAAACATATTCAGGACGTTAGGAGAATAGATCGGTAATCGGGGCTTAATGCGGACGTTATATAACCTATCCCAAACATCTCACGGGCTTGATAATTTCTTTTTATTTGTTCAAATTGAGGGAAGCCGAACCAATTTCTTCATGAACTTTTCGGGCTAAGGTGCTTTAACGATATGCCCCGATTTAATACAGCTTGTACAAACCATCATCCTTTTGACCCTTCCTTTATACAATGCTCTCACCCTCTGAAGGTTTGGATTGAAGCGACGTTTCGTTATATTATGAGCGTGGCTGATATTGTGGCCAAAGAGGGGCTTTTTCCCACATATTTCACACATTCTGGACATACTTGTTTCTCCTTATCAATAATAAAAACAAATCTTAATATATTATAAAGTTTTGTATGTAAAGTATTTTTTTCTAATTTTTCTGTTGTTTTGTCAACAAATCTTCACAGAGGCTAATATATTGGAGTGCCTGTTGGTGAATTCCGACATCAGGATAATTGGACAGAACCGACTTGAAACGCTTTAGGGCTGCTTTGTAATGCTTGCTCTTATAATAAAATTCTCCAACATAAAATTCATGCCCGGCAAGGCTTTTAAAGCATTCTTTAATATGTTCTTCAGCTCTGTGTGCATAGGGATCTCCGGGAAACAGTTTTTTAAGACGGTTGAAAATATCAAGTGCGTTTTTTGCAGGGGTTTGATCCCTGTCAAATGTATCGATCTGCTCGAAATAACAGCGCCCGGTTTGAAAAATGACATAGGGGATGGCTTCATTACGGGGATGAAGGTTTTCAAATTCTTCATATGCTGCTACGGCCGATTCATAATCCTTTGTATGGTAATACGCATCGGCAATTTTCAATTCAGCAAGAATTACAAACTTACTAAAAGGATACCAGTCCCTGAGTTTTTCAAAAGATTCTATGGAGCTTTTATAATTCCCGCTGTTGAATTGATCCATCCCATCACTGACCAGTTCCTGTGCGGTCTTTTCTTCTTTTGACTCAAACCATGCACAACCGGAAAACACAAACAGTGGGATAAGGATCAAAGCGATGATTCGTTTCATTTGTTCAGGTTCTCGATATAATGTCCTGCTGAAAAAGCGGCGATGGCCCCGTCACCCACTGCGGTTGCAACCTGGCGCAATGGTGTATTTCTGACATCACCGGCTGCAAAAACACCTGGAGCCGAGGTTTCCATATTTATATCCGCAACAACAAACCCGTTTTCATCGAGTTCCACACTATCTGAAAGGAATTTGGTGTTGGGAATCTCACCCACCCAGATAAAGCAACCATCCACGGAAAGTTCTTTTTTTTCACCGGATTTGACATTTTGGACATAAATGCTTTCAACGTTGGTTAACCCGTTGATGCCGGTCAATACAGAATCCCATATGATTTCTATTTTTTCATTGGCAAAAGCCCGTTTCTGGAGAATCGCTTCTGCACGCAGCCGATCTCTTCGATGGATAAGGTAGATCTTTTTTACAAATTTGGTCAGATATATGCTTTCTTTTACAGCGGTATCTCCTCCGCCCACAGCCGCAACGATACGGTCTTTAAAAAACGGTGCGTCACAAGTGGCGCAGGATGAGACACCTTTACCATAAAAAGTGTCTTCCCCGGGGATGCCCAGTTTCTTTGGAGAGGCGCCGCTTGCAATAATGATGGTGTGTGCGGTGACGGCTCTATCGTTTAAAACGATTTTTTTAACAGGTTTAGACAGATCCATGGAAACCGCTTCATTGTTTTCAATATTAAGGCCAAACCTTTTGGCCTGGTCGGTTAATCTCTGAACCAGATCGGGTCCGCTGAGTCCTTCCGGAAAGCCGGGATAATTTTCGATCCAGTCGGAAATAAAAATTTGACCGCCAAGCACAACTTTTTCAAGGAGAATTACATTCAACCCGGCACGTGCCGCATAAAGACCGGCGGTGAGCCCTGCAGGTCCACCGCCGATAATGACAAGATCGTAATCGACATTTTTCATTTGAAAGGTTTCCCGCTAAACTTGAGATATCATTTCTTCAAGCCTTGATTTGGCAACGATACCGATAACCTTATCCAGGATTTCTCCTTCTTTAAAGAAAATAAGGGTGGGGATGGATTTTATGCCGTATTTGGTGGGTGTCGCCGGATTTTCATCAACATTACATTTTGTGAACTTAACTTTGTCGCCAAAACTTGAAGCAAGTTCTTGGACGATGGGTGCAATTGCCCTGCACGGCCCGCACCAAGGTGCCCAAAAATCGACCAATACAGGTTTATTTGACTGCAATACTTCGGATTCAAAATTGCTGTCGCTAATTTCAATAATATCTTGTGCCATAAGATGATTTCCTTTCCTCAATTTTTTAAAAAAGTTTCACGGTAGGCTGAAATATAGTGATATGAATGGGCGTTGTCAACCTTTTCGGATGAACTGAATAGAGCGGCAGGCCTGATCGCTGGAGATCTTCAAAAATAATGTTACCGACCCGTCCTTTTATACTGGTTTCGACGATGACAGCAATAGAGCGAGGTGTTCATCGTGATTTAAGATTGGATTGATCGGCCATGAATAAAAAGAAGATGGCATTGGTCCTGTGAAAATTTTGTCGGATTCAGATGATATTGGCTAAAATACAACGTATCGGTCACACGCTTCAATCATCTCCGCATTTCTTGCCTGAGTGGCAAAATCCTTGAACCCGACGCCCGGCACATCACCCGAAAGGCCGTTTGCCCGAAAACTGACATCGCATACCGAAAGTTTGGCTTTCCCTACCAGTTGCTCAAATTCCGGCTTTTGGGTAAGAAGAACCCCCTGGCCGGTAAAAAATATCTGAACACGTTTCCCTTTATCATGGGCTGCTGTGGTCAAATCGATGACATAATCAAGATGTTTATCTGAGCTTACAAGAATCCCTAATTTATCGGTCATGGGCTTAGTTCCTTTTTATCTGTAGGTTGGGTCTAATATAGGTTACAAGCTATAAAAACATTTTGGGAATTGGGTCGTTTTCAATTCGAAAATGAGATTTTTCTGCAAGGTCAGGGAAATGCGAGAATTGCGCGAAAGCATACACCTTATGAAAACGATTTACCACCAGCATATGACCTGGTCATATGTAAAAATATCGTCCACTAGCCCGGGCCAATCCACATCTCCTTCATAAAGAGCAATGTTTTTAGCCCCTTCTTCGTTTGAGAAATTTTCGACAAACTTTTTTGTTGTATCATCTGGTTGTGACCGAATAATATTTAATAATTTCATTATGGTATATCCCCTAAAAAGGAATGATTAAGTCTACGTCTTTAAGTTTAACCAGTATTTCCTCGATGGTGATCGGTTTGAAGCCGTATTTTTCAACATTGGCCGGGTTGTTTGAATACCGTTCCCCCTCCATTTCGTCGATAAATTCCATATTTTCACGATAGGCTTCGTCCATATTTCCGATTTCATGATTCAGAACATACATCTGGACAGAACCCGCTTCAAGGAGCAAGCCGAGGCTGGTTCTAAGCCCTTCATACTGTTGATCTACGTCTTTGATAAGTACGGCGACATTTTCCATTTAAAAAATCACCCCCTTTTTTACCCGGTATTCGGTATACCCTGTTTCATCCTCAAAGCCTAATAACTCGTAATCCTGCTTTTTATAATTCTACGACAAATCTTTCCGTCTCTTCATTCCAGATGGTGATAATGTAGTATGCCGCCATGATAACGATTACCAGGATCAAACTCCATTTATAGGTCAAATACTTCGGTAGAAAGACCCGGTGGCCCATGAGTGAATTGAGGATCGCTGAGCTTTTGATCCAAGCTTTAAACAGCGATGTCGATAATGCAAAAAAGATAACGGCCAACATCAGTTTGATTTGCCCTTCTCCGGCGCGCCATACCGAACCGCTTCCGCAGCCGCCTGCCACGACCATGCCAAACCCGAAGATAACGCCACCCATCAGTCCACCGAACCAGAAGGCTTGAGCGACGTAAACATTTTCTCCACGGTGGCCCGACCATTTGAGAGCCGCAAAACCGAGCACGCTGATAAGAATGCTGATCGCTATGGCTCTTGGCACGATGCTCTCACCGGTCATAAACGGTTCGCGAAATCCCCGGACAAAACAAAAGCGTGTTCTTTGAATGATAAATCCAAATGCGAGACCACATAAAAGCAATCCCCCAACCCTTGTGTAGGCTTCTCTATTGTAAATTACAGCACAAACGATCGCGGCAAGAAATACGAGAGCACCGATGTAGGGCTCTATTTTCAGCCAGTCAAACCCTTCTTCTTCTTTTGATACAGCAGTACCTCCGGCTGATCCTGAAGGAAGATGCTCTAGTTCCCAATACAAATAACGTAGCCCTAAATATGCTCCGGCCAATAATCCGACCATCATGGCAAGACCGCTTGCGGATAGGGCGCTGACCGCTGAAAAAAAGCCGCCCACATTGCACCCTCCGGACATTGCCGCGCCAATCCCCATTAGCGTTCCCCCCACAATACCTTTAAAAAGTTCCAGAGGGGGTGCCTTGCGAATGGCGAACTGTTTGGATAAAAGTGCAGATCCAAACGCGCCCCAGAGTAATCCCAGGGTAAGAATGGAGTTTGTCGATATCAGCGGAGAAACCGGTGCATGTTTATAAACCCCCAATATGCTGAAGAACCAGTCTCCCCAGTTTCTCAGGCCGCCGGCCACACCCCAGGGCCTGGCCCAGGCAAAAGTGATGACGCTCATGATACCGATCAGAAGACCCCCGAGCCAGATGGGCCAGTTCTCATTAAAAACCTTCTGATACCCACTTTTTAGGATTTCAGTTAGAACACTGCTCTGCTTTTTATCATTCATGGTAACCTCTCAAACCGACCAAACCGCATATTTCATAAAAACCAAAAGAAAGTATCCACCGCGTGAAATGTTCGGGCTAACAGCCTTCATCATCAACAATTTTAAACCCGAATTCTTCCTTTTTACTGTCGGCCGGTCCCGGAGGTGGCAGGGGTACCGCGGGTGTCGGGGAGATTGTGCTGTCCGCTTCTTTTCTGGTGGAAACATCCGGCAGAACCAATTTTGCATCTTTTTCCACCTTTTCAGCCAAGCCGAAGATTACCGCTTGATCATAATATCGCCATGCTTTAATCGATGTGGGATCGGCTTTTACAGCGTTTCTAAAATACTCCTTGGCATCCAGGTATTTCCCTCTGGAATAGGCTTCCATACCAAATCTAAGCATCCTGGCGCAGAGTTCCTTGTCAGGAGGGCAATTTCCCGGACTTTGGGCCATGGTCTGTGTGGAAACGAAAAAAAATAACGTAAGAAATAAAACAAGTACAATCGAAGCAATAAATTTTGTTTTCACGTGGGTCTCCTTCAAAAATGAAATCGAATCACTGATCGATATTTTTTATCAAAACACGACAAAGTGGTCAAGCACGTAATTGTCGAATATATAAGTCATTCCGTCGAATGACGCTGATTCGCATATTTATGCTATTCGGTATTCCGATTCCGGTGGGACACAGAGCACCGGCCGCGTAATGAATCTCAGGACTTTTTCTGCGGTACTCCCGAAGAATATTTGGCTCATGTCTCCGGTTTTGCCGCAGCTTCCGATAATGATCATATCCACATCATTTTCAACAGCCTTTTTATTGATTTCAAGGAAGGGGATCCCCTCACATACAATCATTTCTACATGTTCCTCTCCATTGTTTTCCTTTTTCAAAAAGTCTCGGAGCTTTGCTTTTGCCTTCAGAAACAGTTTTTTTTTAATCTGGCCTTCATCTCCCAATTTTTGACGGATGCACTCTGTAATAAAATGACTGTCGACAACATGAAGGACGATAATACGGCCCGGTTTTTGGGCTAAAAAAGATTTGGCTCGGCGCAATGCTCCTCGGGAACAATCCGAAAAATCAATAGCCACCAATAATATGCTTTCTCTATAACCCTTTTTCTTTTGAATGTTCATCAGTCTGTTCACACCCTTTCCTCTTTTAACTTTAAAAAAAGCAACCTACAATTTTGCTCAGGGGGATCGTGTTTTGATTCTTTCGTTGAATTTCCTCGTAGGATTGAATTTCTGCCTGTTTTATTCGGTGACGTCCTCCGAAGGGGCTGCAATAAAAGCAGTTCAGGCCGCAATGATCGGTAGTGAAGATGCGAAGGTAATCGATTGTTCTGCCCTATGGATCAATACGTCTTGCCATCGTCAGGGCTCCTGTTCATATCAAAATCGCGGGTAGAATTAATCGGTATCTTAACTTTTGAAAGAACAACGATGTCATCTCCATTCTTGATTGTACCGCCCCTGAGAACCTTCACGAAGACACCCTCTCTGGGCATAACGCAATCTCCTACCTGTTTGAATATGGCACAGCGATTATGGCATTCTTTGCCGATCTGAGTGACTTCCACCAGTACGTCTTTTCCCAGTTTCAAGCGGGTGCCCACAGGCAGTTCCCAAAGCTTGATGCCTTTGGTAGTAATATTTTCTGCAAAATCTCCCGGATTGACATCAAGCCCCTTCTTTCGAATCTTGGAAATGCTTTCGATGGCGAGAAGACTGAGTTGACGATGCCAATCACCGGCATGGGCATCGTTTTCCAGACCGTAGTTTTCGATGAGGTTGCCCAGAAGAATATTTGTTTTTTTAACGCCTTTTTTAGGGCTTATGGAAACAGCAACGATTCGACCATCGCTGGTTTGTTCAACGTCTGTCATTTTATTTTCTCCGCCTGTTGGATTAAATTTCCCATTGGCCCGAATGTTTCATGAAATATTCGGGTTAGGTTCCTTTTCCGAACGCGCAATGCGGGTAGGTGCATTCCGGGCAATCCTGGCAAAGTCCGCCATGGCCTAAAAACGCCAGTTCTTTTCTGCCGATTTTCTCTCCAACCAGAATTCGGGGCAGGACCAGATCGAGCACGGTTGTACGGTGATGAAGACCACAGGCCGGTACGCCGATCAGCGGGACTTTGTCAATATAAGCCACCAGAAACATGGCGCCAGGAAGCGCTGCAGCGCCATAATGGATTTTATCGGCGCCTGCAAGGCGAATTCCTTTTCGGGTAACGTCGTCTGGGTCCACGCTCATGCCGCCGCTTAAAAGAATCAGTTCGCAGCCTCTTTCAATGTGTGCGCAGATCGTCTGACGAATAATCTCGGTATCGTCCGGCGTAAACCGGATGCGATCTACTTCACAGCCGAGATCGGTAAGTTTTTGGGTTAGAATGGGTGCAAAACGGTCTTGGATGAGACCCTGATACACTTCATTTCCTGTGATGACCAGGCCTGCTTTTTTCTTCCGAAGGGGATATACGGAAACCACACCGCCGTTTTGTCCGGCAATGGCGGCGGCCCGTTCGATGGGTGCTCGTTTCATGACCAGGGGAATGGCCCGGGTGGCGGCCACCAGTTCACCTGCTTTTACCAATGTATGGTTATGCAACGTGGCACACATCACCTCTTCAATCATGTTAAATGCTGCAAGGGTAGAAACGTTGACAACAAGTAATCCGTCTCTATCCGCCTTTAAACCAATTTTTCCTTCACGGGGTTCATTTTTCCAAACCACCCCTTTACCGGCCAGGGCTTTGGCCATAATGGCGGCCGCCTCGTTTTCGTGAATCTCGTCTGCTTCTAAATCAATAAGATAAAGATGATTTTTACCGAGTTTTTGTAAGCGACACAAATCCTCGTTGCACACGGTGTGCCCTTTATGGAATGCAGCGCCTTTAAATTCTCCGGGGCGGATTTCGGTAATGTCATGGGCCAGTTTCGTCCCTACCGCATCTTTTAATTTTATAGTTTTTATCACTTTTTATCTCCGTAGTTATTTTTACCAAGAAGGTACAAAGGACAGAACACCTATCTTTTAAACTCGTTATCCAAAATAGTCTGGTTTTCTTTTTGGTCGGGTGCCCAGTTCATGTTCGACCAGGTGACTTCCTCTGCTTCGGAGAAATAGGCCTTTTTAGCACAGGGCTTACAAAGATTCTGACCATTTTGGACCACTTCCCGGTTGTCTCGAACCACCTGGCCGCATCGATTACAGGAAATTTTTTTGCGGGTGGGACCCGGCAAATCGTATTCGCTCAAATCCACCCGAACCTTTTGGACCCGAAACAACACGCTGTCCGGCATACGCTTGTAGGCTTCAAGCTGCTGGGGATACTTTTCCGGTATTTCCGGGGCATAAACCGTTGCCAGATACCGGGCTTCCTCTGTGGAAATTACCCGAAACGCCGCGTTGGTTTCCAAATTTACAAAAGTAGCGGCCATGATTCCATAGTCCATAAATTTCAACGATCGGCGTCCCAACTTGACACCCGTGACGAAAGCCACTGCATCGCCGGTACAGCGGTCCATCTCGACAAAAACGATGAGTTTTTTGATCTGGTCGATACGGGTCGGTTCATCCAAACCGATCAGCCTGCATCCCAGCATGGCCATGCGTACTCCCACCACCTGTCCCGGGCATAAATGCCCGTGGGCGGCGGCTGATTGTTTAAGTAGGGTGTCAAAATCCTGCATGTGACTGTCCTTATTAATGTTATATTAATATTAACATAACATATCGCAAATGAAAAGATTCAGCTTCTCTAAATTAGAAGA
>JBFESJ010000076.1:0-14491 GCA_041548585.1 Desulfobacterales bacterium
AAATATTTCCGAGTATTTGGGTCCTGTAAGATTGACCCATGAAGTTAAAGCCAGAACGGCAATTCCCGGAGTCGCCACAGGTCTGGCCTGGACACAAACAGGGGGCGAACTCCTTTTTGTAGAAGCCACCGCCATGAGAGGGAGTAAGGGCCTGACCTTGACCGGCCAGCTTGGAGATGTCATGAAAGAATCCGCAACCGCGGCTTTGAGTTTCATTCGGTCCAACGCTGCTTCAATCGGCATTCCTGACGATTATTTCGAAAAACACGATATACATATTCACGTTCCTGCGGGCGCTATTCCAAAGGACGGCCCATCCGCGGGTATCACCATGCTAACCGCCCTGACGTCGTTATTGACCAATAAAACCATTAAAAAAGATCTTGCCATGACCGGTGAAATCACCTTGAGAGGCCAGGTACTGCCGATTGGCGGCCTAAAGGAAAAGGTGCTGGCCGCGCATCGCGCGGGAATAAAAACAATCATTATCCCAAAGTTGAACGAAAAAGATCTGCACGACATACCCGAAGAGATTCAAAAGAAAATAGATTTTAAACTTGTGGAAAGGATGCAGGATGTTTTAAAAATCGCAATTGAAAAAAAGTAATGACCCTTCATTTCTTAAAAAGACATAGCCAAACCGTTTATCGATTGTTTCTTTATTTCAGTATTTCAGGATTTCTTTTTTATGGATGTTCGACAGTAGAGCCTCCTCCTCCGACGCCCTCCGGCCATCCCAAACCGTATAGAATCGGGAAGACTTGGTATAAACCGCTGCCCCATGCACGAAGCTTCAACCAGTATGGTAAAGCATCGTGGTACGGCAGGGAATTTCACGGAAAAAAAACGTCCAACGGGGAAATTTACAACATGTACGACATGACGGCCGCACACAAAACCCTTCCTTTTGACACATATGTCAGCGTGCGAAATTTGAAAAATGGCAGGACAATTGAGGTCAGGATCAACGACCGGGGACCATTTGCCAAAGAAAGGATCATCGATCTCTCCTATTCAGCGGCCAAAAAGCTTGGTATCGTCGGACCCGGTACAGCGGATGTTGAAATCGTTGCACTCACAGGACCCGGTGAGCCGGACATGTCCAACGGAAAGACAACGTCGTATCCGGTTACAGATTTGTACCAGGGAAACTTTACGGTTCAAATCGGTGCTTTCGGAGAATGGGAAAACGCTGAGAAACTTCGGAAAGAACTTGCTCGAACATATCAACATGTTTACATTACATCCTATCACAACGGGGGCGATACCTTCTACAGGGTAAAGGTGGGCAGGTATTCAAACCTTGCCCAGGCAAACAGGTTTGAAGGCATCATGATCCGAAACGGATATAAGGGTGCGTTTGCCATCGCTGAGGATGATTAGTGTCCAATTCAGAAATGGCCCTTTTTTCGTGGATGGACACGAATTAGAGGAAAAACATTGAAAAATGTGGTCTTTTTGGATCGGGATGGCGTCATTAACCGTGATTCTCCGGATTACATAAAAAGCTGGTCTGAATTTGAGTTTCTCCCCGGCAGCTTAGAGGCGTTAAAACAGCTGACGTTAAATGGATTTACCATCATTATCATCACAAACCAGTCGGTTATTCATCGAAAGATGGTATCCAGAAAAACGCTTGATTACATCCATGCCAAGATGAAGGCGGCCGTTCAATCGAACGGCGGTGAAATAAAAGACATATTTTTTTGCCCCCATATACCAAAAGACCGGTGTGACTGCCGCAAACCAAATCCGGGATTAATTTATGCGGCCAAAAGGAGATACCGGATCGATCTTGAGACTTCGACCATGGTGGGTGACAGTGCCAAGGACATAGAATGTGCACGGAATGCAGGATGTGGATCTGCGATTTTGGTCAAAACCGGCAATGGTGTTGTGGCTGAAGAAATGTTAGAAGAAAGAATGATCTGTCCGGACTTTGTCGCCCGGGATCTTTTAGAAGCCGTCAACTGGATTATCGCTCGCAACATTCCGGCAGAGCATCCGGGCAGTTCTTAATATTCATGAACAGATCCCTCCCCACAACCACTCTCGAAGGAGAGCTGGAAAGAATCACCTATTTCAACACCGAGAACCATTATACCATCGCAAAATTAAAAACCAGTAAAACCAATAGCATCGTTACGATTGTCGGTACAATGTCGGCTGTCAAAGCCGGACAATTCCTTAAGATCGAAGGAACTTGGGAAACCCATCCCAAATATGGACAGCAGTTTAAGATCAAGTCTTATAAGGAGACTTTGCCTGCAACAATTGACGGTATCAAAAAATATTTAAAGTCCGGTATTGTCAAAGGGATTGGACCTTCAACGGCTGACAGAATGGTCGACCATTTTAAAACCGAGGTTTTTGAAATAATAGAGAAATATCCGAAAAAACTTCTGGAAGTTGAAGGCATTGGAGAATCAAGAGCAGCATTAATATGCAACGCCTGGAAATACAATCATGCGGCAAGAGGATTGATGCAGTTGTTGCAAGAATCGGGCGTTAAAACGGTTTATTGTGCAAAAATGCTTAAACAATATGGCACGGATGCGGTAGATGTTGTCCGAAACGATCCTTACCGCCTCACCACCGATATCCCGGGCATCGGTTTTTATATCGCCGACAGGATCGCTTTGAGGCTGGGTGTCTCAAGCGACGATCCAAAGCGTGTATCGGCTTGCATTGTCCACGTGATGCAACAGTTCACAAATCAGGGACATGTCTTTGCTTATGAGCGCCAACTGATTGAAGATTGTGAGCGTCTTTATCAGTTGGAGCCCGATATCACCCGACATTCAATCAGGAAACTAGCTGCTGACGGAGAACTGGTGATTGAAAATGCATCGGATACGTTAGAAAGAAAAACCATTTATCTGAGAGATATCCATCAGGCGGAAACCGGTATATCGACCCGACTCAAAGCGCTTTTGTCTGTCCCGATCATACCCTATTCGATCGATGCAGAACGTATTTCAACAGAAGTTCAAAAAAAATTGGCCATAGCGCTTTCAACGGAGCAGATTGATGCCCTTGAAAAAATACTCTCCCACCGTGTAGCTATTATAACCGGCGGGCCCGGAACCGGCAAAACAACGCTGATAAGGTCTATCAATGCCATATTTGAAGTCCTCGGAAAACAGGTGCTACTTGCGGCGCCCACCGGCCGGGCTGCCAGGCGGCTGTCCGAAGTTACCCGAAGGGATGCGAAAACCATTCACAGAATGTTGGGGGTCAATTTTCAAGACGGGCTGTTTAATAAAAACAAGGATAATCCCCTTGATGCGGATGTCGTGATTATTGATGAAGCATCAATGGTAGATACACTTTTGATGTTTCATCTGATAAATGCAGTCCCCATGACCGCTGTATTGGTTCTGGTCGGTGACGTTTTCCAACTTCCATCCATAGGACCCGGCAATGTACTCTCCGACATGATCAAATCAGCCCAAGCTCCTGTTTTTTATCTCAAAAAAATATTCAGGCAGGCCCATAAAAGTCCGATTGTTTTGAATGCTCACAGAATTCGAAACGGTGAGTTTCCGGTATTCAGACCACTGGACGATTCAAAGGGTCTTTCCGAGTTTTACTTTTTGGAACACGGTGATCCCAACACGGTTGTCTCCACGATTGTTGAATTGTGCACAAAAACAATTCCCGAGGATTTTTCTTTTGATCCAGTTCAAGATGTTCAAGTTTTAACACCGATGCATAAAGGGATTGTCGGCACAACCCATCTTAATCAGATTTTGCAGAAGGTATTAAACCCAAATCCGGTTGTTATTGAAACCACAGGGAGTACATTTAAAATTGGAGATAAGGTCATGCACCTTAAAAACAATTATCAGAAAGAAGTTTTCAACGGAGATATTGGGACCATAAGCGCTGTAGGTCTGAAAGAAAATATCTTTTCGGTTGACTACTACGGAAGGACGGTAAATTACGATTTTACGGAAATGGATGAAATATCTCTGGCATATGCCATATCTGTCCATAAATCTCAGGGTTCCGAATACCCGGCCGTTATTTTGCCGATCATGGTTCAACACTATGTTCTTCTTCAGAGAAATCTATTGTATACCGCGATTACACGGGGTAAGAGCCTGGTCATTCTTATCGGCACAAAAAAAGCCCTTACCATTGCTTTAAAAAACGACAAACCCAAAAAACGTCTATCCGGGCTTGCATTCAGGCTAATGCATAATTAACTTAAAGACAAAATTTTAGTCTTTTGAAAAATATTTCCGCTTCAGGTATAAGAAAATTATTGCCGAAAGAACTCTAATATGGTTTTCAGGGTTAAAATAAATATGTATGAAAAATCTTGACAATGCTTATTATTTCAATTAGTTAAACTTCAACCTTTATCAAGATTTGTGGTTGACAAACTATTTAAACAAAAACAATTAGTTAGGTGATTAATTATGGCGGTTCCAAAGCGTAAAAAATCAAAATCAAAGCGAGACAAACGGCGGACTCATCAAAAGATCGCAGCCCCCAATCTGACCAGTTGCCCCCAGTGCGGTGATGCCAGGCTTCCACACCATGCATGCCCCAGTTGCGGTACCTACAAGGGCCGCGATGTAATTGATGTCGAATAATTTTGATTGTTTCCTAAAATTCTTTTTTACTCGATCCGTAGCCATTTTTGGGATTTTTGAACGATTATCGCTTCAAGTATAATGTGCAGGATAGTATTATGTCTGAAAACAGAACACCCATTGTCATCGGCAGCGATCATGCTGCATATGCTTTGAAAGAAAAAGTCAAAGCGTTTCTCATTGAAAGATCCATTGATGTTGAGGATGTCGGCTGCTATAGCGAAGATTCGGTTGACTATCCGGATTTTGGGATCAAAGTCGCATCCATGGTTTCATCGGGTAAATTTAAGCAAGGCATACTCATGTGTGGCACAGGGATTGGTATGTCCATGGTGGCCAACAAATTTCCTCATGTCAGGGCGGCGCTGTGTGCCGATCTTTTTTCCGCCATCATGAGCAGACGACACAACAATTCCAATATTCTGGTTTTGGGGGCTCGTGTTATCGGGGATGCCCTTGCCATGGAGATTGTGAAAGTTTGGCTGGAAACACCTTTCGACGGTGGACGGCACCGGATGCGATTGGAAAAGTTCGATGGGATCGATATGAATATGGGATAACGGATTAAACCATTTATCATCAATGGTTCGGCAGGCCATTAAAACGTTTTTTGATATAAATCAGACAAAATCGGCAAATAAGCGACTAAAATCTAATAAGGAAAAGGTATTTGAATTTTAGATTTATTGAGAATGTAGATCCTGAAATTGCCCGTGCAATTTCCATGGAAATCGACCGGCAGACCAACACTCTGGAGCTTATCGCATCGGAAAATATTGCCAGTCCTGCGGTCATGGCCGTTCAGGCAAGTGTTCTTACCAACAAGTATGCCGAGGGTTATCCCGATAAACGCTATTATGGCGGGTGTGAATATGTCGATGTTGCAGAAAAACTGGCTGTAAATCGGGCTAAAAAATTATTCAACGCAGAGTATGCCAATGTTCAGCCTCACTCGGGTTCCCAGGCCAACATGGCTGTGTACTTTGCCTTGTTAGAGCCTGGAGATACGGTCCTTGGTATGAATCTGTCCCATGGCGGGCACCTTACACACGGAAGCCCGGCCAGTTTTTCAGGAAAGCTTTATAATTTTATTCACTATGGCGTAAGCGCGGATACCGGCACAATAGACTATGAAGAACTTGCACGATTGGTAAAAAAGCATCGGCCGAAGCTGATTGTAGCCGGTGCCAGTGCCTATCCTCGAATTATCGACTTTGATGCGTTTTCACAAATCGCCGTATCGGTAAAGGCGTATTTAATGGTAGATATGGCCCATATCGCGGGTTTGGTGGCCGCCGGACTTCATCCATCTCCCGTACCGTTTGCCGATGTGATCACTTCAACGACGCATAAAACCTTGAGAGGACCCCGCGGCGGCCTGATTCTGGCGAGAACTGACTATAGCAGTAAATTGAACAAAGAAATATTTCCCGGTATTCAGGGCGGACCGCTAATGCATGTTATTGCCGCCAAAGCGGTTGCTTTCAAGGAAGCCTTGAGTGAATCGTTCAAGACTTACCAGAAAGATATCGTCAAAAACGCAAAGGCGCTTGCCGGGCATTTGATGGACAACGGTATGAAACTCATTTCCAATGGTACGGACAATCACATGATGATTGTCGATTTGAGAAATCTGAAAATAACAGGCAAGGATGCTGAAGACGCCTTGGGTCGTGCGGGAATTACCGTCAACAAAAATTCCATACCGTTTGAGAAGCTCAGTCCGACACTTACCAGTGGCATCCGTATCGGGACTCCCGCCATTACCACCCGGGGTATGAAAGTACCCGAGATGAAGATTATCGCACAGCTCATCGTCCATGTGCTTCAAAATCACACGAATGATAAAATAATTGCGACAACAAAGAAAAGCGTCTTTGAGCTTTGCAAAGCGTTTCCGCTGTATGGCAATTGGCACAACGAGGTGGAATAAAATGGCATTGGGACACCAACGCCCATCATGGGAAGCCTATTTTATGGACATTACGTTTCTTGTTGCCAAGCGTTCCACATGTCTTCGGCGTGCGGTTGGGGCAATTATCGTAAAAGATAAAAGAATCTTATCGACAGGTTATAATGGTGCACCGACCGGCATCAGACACTGTCTTGAAACAGGATGTTTGCGAGAGAAACTGAATATCGCCTCGGGTGAAAATCATGAACTTTGCCGCGGCATACATGCTGAGCAGAATGCGATCATTCAGGCCGCTTATCATGGTGTCTCCATAAAGGGCGCATCTCTTTTTTGCACAAACCTGCCGTGTTCCATATGTGCCAAGATGATTATCAATGCTGGGATAAGTAGAATCTGCTACGCGTCCGGATATGCAGATTCTATGTCCCAAGAAATGTTGAAGGAAGCGGGGGTCGACACCGTCAAGATCGATGTCGGCTCGTTCGAGTTAACTATGAAAAATCCGGAATAGTACCAGGGAGGGATTCATGAAGTGTCCGTTTTGTGGAGAAATTGACAACAAAGTGATCGACTCTAGATTAAGTAAAGATGGTAACGTCATCCGGAGGCGCAGGGAGTGCATTATATGTACTAGACGATTCACCACCTATGAACATATTGAAGAAATCCCTGTTATGATTGTAAAAAAGGATGGACGTCGTGAAGTATTTTCCCGTGAAAAGGTACGTTCCGGCCTCCAAAAGGCATGTCAGAAACGAAATATCAGTATGAATGTTATCGATGATTTCCTTGATGAGCTGGAACGTGATCTCAGGGAAACCGGGGAAAAGGAGATTTCTTCTCACAAAATCGGTGAAAAGGTCATGGCAAAGCTCCATGAAATAGATGATGTCGCATATGTAAGATTTGCTTCCGTATACAGGGAATTCAAAGATGTAAACGATTTTGTTTCTGAACTGAAAAACCTTTTAAGCAAGCATTAATCTTAATGATTTCGTAAAAATTCGAATTCATCTGGATTTGGGTCAACCGTGGCATTTTGACAATTTTAGAAGACAAACGTTTTATGCAGATGGCACTTGAGCTCGCCATAAAAGGGGAAGGCTTTACTTCGCCGAACCCGATGGTGGGTGCTGTGATTGTGAAAGACGGAAAGGTTGTCGGGAAGGGATATCACAAAGCGGCAGGGGAAGCTCATGCTGAAGTCAATGCCATTGACGATGCCGGAGCTTTGGCGCGAGACGCAACCCTTTATGTCACACTTGAGCCTTGCAATCACACGGGGCGTACGCCCCCCTGCACCGAAAAGGTTGTCACTGCGGGTATCAAACGGGTTGTCGCCGCCATGAATGATCCAAATTCCGGTGTTAAAGGTGGAGGGTTAGACTATTTAAACACCCATGGCATCAGTATCACGGTGGGGGTTTGTGAAAAACAGGCAAAAAAACTCAATGAAGTTTTTATAAAATATGTCAGAACAAAACGTCCCTTTACGATCATTAAATGCGCAGCCACACTAGACGGGCGCATCGCAACAAAAACGGGCGATTCCAGATGGGTTACCGGCGAAGAATCCAGGCAGTTTGTTCACCAACTCCGCCATGCTGTCGATGCCATTATGGTAGGCATGAACACTGTAGAAAAAGATAACCCCAGTTTAACCACTCGGCTGACAAACCGACCCAAAAATTTCAAAAGTCTGGATCCAACAAGAATTATTCTTGACACCCACCTTCGAATTTCTGAAAAAGCTAAACTCTTGCGGCTTCATTCGGATTCTGATACGATACTTGTCACTGGTCCTTCGGTTTCAAATGATAAAAAGGCCAGAATAGAAAAGGGTGGTGCCAGGATTATTAAATCGCCTGTAATTGATGGTCTGATCGACCTTGACTGGCTCATGGATCACCTGGGATCTTTGGGCATAACCAGCCTCCTTATCGAAGGCGGTGCCCGGGTTATCGCTTCAGCCCTAACCGCCGGGATCGTTGATAAAATACTGTTTTTCTATGCGCCTAAGATTATGGGAGGAGATGATGGTGTTCCCATCTGTAAAGGGCCTGGTGTGGATTTAATGCACAATTGTATTCCTGTTAAGGATATTCATGTCAGGCGATTCGGCCCGGATGTCCTGATAGAAGGGTATATTGATAAATAAATCGTCTAATCTATGCCGGATAAATCGGAATCAAACAGGGGTTTAAGAATTCCAAAGATATAAAAGACGGAACACGGTTGAGCCGGTTGGCCCGTATGCCCGTTAGCCGGTTATGAAACCAATCAATCGCAAAAACAGGCTAAGGGACCAAACCTTTTATATAATGTATTTTTGCGATAAAATGCATAAAACTACAAATAAGATACCATCGTCTATTTCATGTTTACAGGCATCATAGAAGGTCTCGGAACGATTCGTGAGATACGGTCGGAAGGCCAGGGAAAACGCATGGCCGTGGAAGCGGATTTCCGTCTTGAACAGACCAAGATCGGAGACAGCATTTCGGTCAGCGGCGCCTGTTTGACGGTGGTTATGATTGACGATAAACGGTTTAAAGTTGACGTTTCGCCTGAAACGCTTGCCAAAACAACCTTTAAAAGTGCCAAGATCGGTGATCGTGTGAACCTTGAAAGGGCCCTTCGCCTTTCTGACCGCCTTGATGGCCACCTCGTTTCAGGTCATATCGACGGAATTGGAACCGTCACGCATAAGCAGAATATAGGAAACGCTATTGTTGTCACCTTTGAGGTACCAGAATCCCTTTTGCATTATATGATTAAAAAAGGATCTGTTGCCGTGGATGGTATCAGCCTGACCATCAACAACTGTGGTTTCGGTAGTTTTGATGTCAGCATCATCCCTCATACTGCCAAATGGACGACCATAGGCTTTAAAAAGGTCGGAGATATTGTCAACATAGAGACAGATATGATAGGAAAATACGTTGAACGTTTTATCGGCGGCAAACACAACAATAGAAAGGAAAAAAAAGCCGGTAGCTCCCTAGACATGGAGTTTCTTGCCAAAACCGGTTTTGTTTAACGCATACGTTACGTATAATTTTTGTAAATTTTGTGGCAATATTTTTTCTTACTGCCACTCAGTGCGACTAAGACACAAGGACGCCAAGGAAAATAATTGTTAAACGAATCCTTTGTGCCTTCGTGTCTTTGTGGCAAAAAAATATTTTCGGTTTATCCGGGTTAGGAGATAATAATTATAAATGCCACTAATAACCATTGAAGAAGCAATAAAAGAAATAAGGGCCGGACGTATGGTGATTCTCGTTGATGATGAAGATCGTGAAAATGAGGGCGACCTTACCATGGCTGCTGAAGCTGTTACCCCTGAGGCCATCAATTTTATGGCCAAATACGGGAGAGGTCTTATTTGTTTGTCCATGACCGGAGAAAAGATCGATTCTCTCAACCTTCCGCTTATGGTTGAACACAATACATCTACGTTTCAAACCGGTTTTACGGTTTCCATTGAAGCCCGATGCGGAGTAACAACAGGCATTTCCGCCGCTGACCGTGCCACGACAATCCTCGCGGCCGTAGCGGATGATGCCAAACCGAACGATTTAGTAAGACCCGGCCATGTATTTCCTTTGCGCGGCAAGAATGGCGGCGTGATTGTGCGTGCCGGCCAGACAGAGGGATCCATAGATCTGTCACGTCTTGCCGGCTTGAAACCTGCCGGAGTGATATGTGAAATCATGGATGACGACGGTTCCATGGCCAGAATGCCGGCACTTGAAAAATTCAGTGAAAAGCATGGTATCGGTATATGCACCATCGCCGACCTTATAGAATACCGTATGCGCATTGAATCATTTGTGAGAAAAACGGCGGAAACAGTTGTCCCGACTTCAATTGCAGGAGAATTCAAAGCGATTGTGTATGAAAATGATGTAGATGATTTACTTCATATCGCTATGGTTAAAGGAACAATTGATCCTGAAAAACCGGTTCTCGTCAGAGTTCATTCAGAGTGTCTCACAGGAGATATTTTCGGTTCCCTTCGCTGTGATTGCGGTGAGCAGTTGCAGACAGCTATGGAAATGATCGATCGGGAGGGTGCCGGAGTGCTTCTTTATATTCGGCAAGAGGGACGCGGCATTGGCCTTGTAAACAAAATAAAAGCCTATGCCCTCCAGGATCAGGGCCTCGACACAGTTGAGGCGAATGAAAGGCTTGGATTTCAGCCTGACTTAAGAAATTACGGCATCGGTGCGCAAATTCTGGTGGATCTCGGAGTGAGAAAGATGAGGCTCCTCACCAATAATCCCAAGAAAATGGTTGGGCTTGATGGGTATGGCCTCAGCATTGTTGAGCAGATAGAGATCGAAACAGAGCCCAATGAATACAATCGTCGATATTTGGAGTGCAAACAACTTAAAATGGGTCACCTGTTAAATGTCGATACCGTACCTTAAAAATTGCCGGATTCATAATAAGTGATCTCTTTTAATGCCTGTATCTTGAAATATTCAGGAAATAAAATTGGGAGGAAATTAAATGCCAAAAATTATTGAAGCCAAGCTTCTTGCCGAGGGTAAAAAATTTGCGCTCGTTGTCAGCCGTTTTAATGATTTTATCACCGAAAGGCTTCTTGAGGGTGCTTTGGATGGGCTGTTAAGATCCGGAGCCAAGGACGAAGATATCGAAATCGTAAAGGTTCCAGGTGCCTTTGAAATTCCATTGATGGCAAAAAAAATGGCCGCAACGGATCGATATCATGCCGTTATCTGTTTGGGAGCCGTCATCAGAGGTGCAACTCCGCACTTTGATTATGTTAGCGCCGAGGTCTCTAAGGGCATTGCCATGGTTAGTCTGGATTCTGAAGTTCCGGTAATATTCGGCATTGTAACCACGGACACCATCGAACAGGCGATTGAACGCGCCGGGACAAAAGCCGGCAATAAAGGATGGAGTGCGGCAATAACGGCCATAGAAATGGCAAATTTGATCGAGGTTGTCGATCAGGGATAACCATGGGGAACCGTCGCAAGTCCCGAGAACTTGCCATGCAGGCGCTCTTTTATATGGATATGAACCATAACGACTCGAATGAGTTGCTGGGACGCTTCTGCACTCATTTTACCGCTTCAAAAAAGGCCCGCCCCTTTTTCCTCAAGCTTGTAAAAGGCGTTATCCAAACAAAATCCGAAATTGATTCAATTGTCGAGAACTTTTCCGATAATTGGAAAATAAGCCGAATGTCCTGTGTGGACAGAAATATTATGAGGATCGCCGTATATGAAATGCTTTACTGCCCCGACATTCCATCAAAAGTATCCATTAACGAGGCGATTGATATCGGGAAAAAATTTGGCACCGAAGAATCAGGCGCCTTTATCAATGGAATCCTCGACAGTATACGAATGGCCCTTAAGGAAAAGAAAATTACAGCAGAAGCTGACATTCAAATAGATGGCACCGGTTAGATCAAGTAAATCGATGGGGAGATACGGGCGTCTATGAATGTATTTGTGCATTTCCCCGAACTTTAGATGGTATAAAATTGTTAAGCAATGAGTGAAAACAAAGATCAGATAGAGCGAAGATGCCCCAGACTGGGTGGATCTGTTTCATTTGTCTATTGCAGAACGAGCGGTGACGATAATTCACCCTGCTGGAAAATCTTTGACTGCTGGTGGGAGTGCTTTGATGTGGTGGGATATTTAAAAAATTCCCTTCCAGAGGATATGTTTACAAGACTTGTTAATTCGAAGCCGAAGCCGAAAATAGTCAGCCTTGTCGAGATTATGGAGGAGGCAAAAGAAAGGGCTTCATGAATTTAACCTTCAGATATCGTAATTGGTATATTGGTTAAATGGTTATCACATTCGCATGGTCTGTGATTATTTTTCCAGTCAACGATTCGACGATATTTACATAACGATTATAGGAGGATGTTTTGATTATTAAAGAATTGGCTGTTGGTCCGCTTATGGCGAACTGTTTTATCTGTGGATGTTCGAAAACAAAAGAAGCTGTTGTCATCGATCCGGGAGGTGATGCAGACAGAATCCTGCTTTCTCTTGCCGATGCTAAGCTGAATGTAAAATATATCATCAATACCCACGGACATTTTGATCATGTCAGCGCTAACGGAAAAATGAAAGATGTAACCGGCGCCGACATACTGATCCATCCCCTTGACGCACCCATGCTGGGAACGCTTTCATCAAATGCTGCTTTTTTTGGCATTTCAGTAGACAACTCGCCGCCCTGTGATCAAACCATAGAAGAAGGCGATACGGTCTCTTTTGGCGACATTACATTAAATGTCATTCATACTCCCGGGCATACACCGGGTGGTATTTCACTTTATACAAACGGAATTGTTTTCGTGGGAGACACGCTTTTTGCCGGTTCCATTGGACGCACCGATTTTCCAGGTGGAGATTTTGACACCCTGATATCAAGCATTCAGACAAAACTTTTTAAAATGGATGATGATGTAAAGGTCCTTTCCGGGCATGGACCGGAAACAAACATTGGCAGGGAAAAACGTTATAATCCCTTTGTTGGGCAGTTTTAGGGATACTGGCTATTGTCGATTTTTAAACCGACTTCAAACCAGGGAATTGATTTAATGCGTTCGGCCGGGGCTTTCAAATATTGAGATCAGTTCACAAAGAACGTCTCACCATGTCTGATGTCGACCAGCCGGTCGTTCAACCCGTCCTGTTCCAGTTCTCTTTTTAACTCTCCAGGCGGAAAGTGGACCGGTTCGTCTCCCAGACGAAACGTTCCCCAGTGAACGATCATCATCTTTTTGGCATTGAGTTCTTTGAATGCCCGAACGGCTTCCTGGGGATTCATGTGGCTGGGAGCCATGAACCACCGGGGTTCATAGGCCCCGAGATTGGTGATAACCAAATCGACGTCAAAATCCTGCCCGATCTCTGCAAATCCGTCAAAGTATCCTGAGTCGCCCATGATATAAATCGTGTATCCAGCGGATGTTTCGATCATATACCCTCCCCATAGAGATCGATTGGGACCTCGAAAGGGGTTTCGCATGGTCCAGTGATTGCTGGGCAGAAATGTAATCGTGCGATCGCCGTTGCGATGCATATCATACCAGTCAAGCTGGGTTCGGTTTTTCATTTTTAAATCCTGAAATGCCTGATTATATCCCAAGGGCGTGATCACATGGGTACTTTCATCCAGGGTGGCCAGAGTAAACTTATCCAGGTGGTCGTAATGACCGTGAGTGATCAGAACGTGGTCGGGCTTCGGGATTTGTTTCGGATTGAAACTAAATGGTGTAAAATCCTCAATAAACCAAGATAGACCGGAAAACACCGGATCCACCATCAGATAACTGTCGACATCCTTGATTAAAATACCGGCATGTCTGAGAAACGTGACACTGACGCCCTGATGTGCGTGTATTGGCGACCAGTTTATGGTAATGGGATGAACGGACTGGTCTTTAAGATAGGGATTGAACCGACTTGGACCGAGCTTCCATTTCAGCAGCTGCAGGAATCTTCGTTTCCGCAAAGGTCCGACCGGATTTATGAAAGCCCCATTGCCATGATGCTCCTTTTTAATCGCAATATCCCTCAGGCTGCGTCCGTTCAAGGGCTTATAGTGGAATGGATTGTCTTCCATGTTTCCAATCGCCGATAGCAGTGCCGCAGGGTGAACAAAACGCATCAAGATCAGGGTCTGTACACTCAAAAGCATTTTTTTTATAAAAGCTCTGCGTCTCATTTTTCATTGATGGCTTTAAATGGATATATTTTCTATTCAGGTATTTATTTACTTTAAATTTGAATTCCCCGCTGCTTGTCGGAACGCAGTGGAGATTTATCCGCCTCTGGAGGATCCCGATTCTCGGGGCAGCGCGGGATGAATTCAAATAAAGTATAAGAACCTTTTTAAAGCGAAAGGGCGGTACCACAGCCCGGAGGGTTGTGGTAAAAATTCCGAAATACCCCGTAGCTTGTTGAAG
>JBFESJ010000077.1:0-14466 GCA_041548585.1 Desulfobacterales bacterium
ATGAGATAAAAGACTTGGGTCTTGTCGATATATCTTGTGTAGGCCCGAGAATGTAAAATGCGATCCACATCCACTGAAAACGTTTGCCGATATCCCCATTCAAGACGTGCATCATGGGAACGGCGCAATCCGGCAGCACTCAATGTGGCGACCGGCGACAAGATCTCAGTTTCCCGTTGTTTCAGAGCCAATCTGATCATATTAAGATTTTGGTCTTTAAATGTGTCCATTTTCGATCATATGCTCCATAAGTTTGATGTAATCTATTCCCGCCCTTCGAAATCCTTCCTTCCCGTATTTCATATTCCCTTCAAGAACATAGAGTTGTCCGTTATTGTCAACGATATCGATACCCACATCATCCCACTGGCATTTTCGAGCAGTATCAAGGGCAAGATCAAGGACGTTTTCGGGCACAGGGTCGAGACTGATGTTTGCACCAACAGCGACATTGCTTCTAAAATCATCTGGAGGCGCGATGCGCCAGTATGCATGTACAACCTCGTCTCCGATAACCACCACTCGAATATCGCGATCGGACGGTACATACTCTTGGATATATGCCACGGTTGTGAGGTTGCAGTACGAAAAAAGGTCTTCCGCGTTCCGTATCAGATACACCCCTCTTCCCATGGCCGATCCTCTTGGAATTTTGGCGATAAATGGAAATTTAAAATGATTGGAAATATTGCTTTTTTGACGTTTCCCATAGAATACCCTTGTTCTGGGATGCGGGATCTCGAGAAGATCGAACAGGGCGGTCTGCTTGATTTTGTCCTGAACACACTTGTAGGTGTGATAACTGGGAAATGTTTTTTTTCCCATGGCGTCAAACAGTTCGGCATAGAATGTGGTCGGATAGTATATTTTTTCGGCCTTTCGAATCATATCCGCTTCTCCAGGGCTGTAATCACAGAAATTTGGCCGAACGCCCAAGGTCACAACATTTTTACAGTCTTTGAGACGGGCCTCAAGGGCGATGACTTTTTTAGGATTTTTCCATGTCATTGAAACAGCCTTTTAATCCTATCACGGCTTCGGTGGGCATGACTCCCCGGCCAGTATATTCGTCGGCAACGGCTGCACGTACGGAAAACCTCCTGGGTTTCCCAAACATGATCGGGTACCATCCCCCGGACGGCCTTTTTTTCAACCGTCCGGATCGGTGAGTTGCACCGGATACATCTTGAAAATGGCTGTATATCTTTCATTGTAAGACCCAGCGCCTGAACGACCTCCCGGAGCTGATCAAACGGGTTGTTTGACGTAATAAAGATCCGTTCTTGATCGGTCTTCATGTCCCGGATTCTTTTCGTTCGGGTGAGCAAGATGCGCCCTTTACCAATATCGATCAATTTTTCTCCAGAAACATTTGGCGCGTAAAATGTGTCAAAGCCAAGTATACGGAGCCATTTGGCCAGTTTCCCCAACGTCATTTCCGCAGCAAAGCGTATTTCATTTGCGTTGTCCATTTGGTTACACCCTAACCTGGACAATTCAGAGCCAAAAAGGGCGCTTTAATTTTACCCCAAAACTCACAAATTACTCATCAAAAGGTTTTGAAATAATATATTTTTGGCATATCTTTTATGCAACGATAGGGTTTTCCGTCCGACGCAGGTTTATTTCGGAGGGGTCAACGTAAAAATAGATGAAGAAACCGTAGCATCAGCCCAGTATCGGTCGAGATCAAGTCGAAAACCAGCTCCGTCGTCGTTTGACACCTTCAGTCGAGATGGAACGCGATATGCCTTTATTTCCTGCATTCTGTCGAATTCTACCCGATACACAAGAACACCTGTAAAATCGAATATTTCGATCTTGTGAACATCTTTTTTATTACCGTCAAGATATATCTTCTCCCGAATATCCCCCCATTTATTTTTTAAAACAAGAACATATCCATTCTCATTCCCCTCAATACCCCCATTGGGAGATGAGGGCGAAGGACCCTTGAAACCGTTACCGGGTAGACCTTTTATTGATCTGTTCCCAAGCAGCGCCGCCGAATCATATTTTTCAACCGGAACACGGCCGGCCAAAATATTAACAATGTCTTCGGATTTGATAGATATTGAAAAAAAACGTTTCATGTTGGAATTTGTAGCTCGCTTTTTATAAAAATCACCATCAGTATGGGAAACAAGGTAGAACCACTGACCGTCGCTTGCGGCACTGACCACGGGTTGCCCTGAAGCGCTGTTCAATGTGATTCGCATTCTATCGGGCGCTGACGCGATCCATGCGATACGGGTGGTCATCTCTTTTTCCTCTTTTCCCAGGATAGTTATTTTACCCAAACCTTTGAAGGTCTTGAGTTTATGATTTTGATTTTTTAGAATCGAAATAATAGCCTTAGCTTCTGACGGCACATGAAGATCTTTTGATTTTTCCGAAACCCTTGGGGTAAGGCTGGTGCAGGCGGAGAAAAAAAAGAGGCAGATGAAAAGAACCGGTGGGAGTTGAATGTGTTGAGTTGGGCACTTCATTTGCCGATCAGTTCCTGGATCTTTTTTTCAAGGTTTTCCTTGTCTTTTTTTTTCTTCAACAAAGACCGTTTATAGAATTGAAGTGCTTTTTCTTTTTGGCTATTTTTAAAGTATGCATCCCCCATATGCTCCAGGATAATGGGATCGTCAGGCACCAGGGTTACAGCCTTTTCCAGATATTTCACCGCTTCGCTGAAAAGTCCTTTTTTAAAGTAAACCCAGCCAAGGCTGTCCGTAATATAACCGTCATCAGGTTTTTCTTTTAACGCCGCTTTGATAAGGCGTTCAGCCTCATCCAGGTTTTCTCCCATTTCTGCATATGTATACCCAAGATAATTCAATGCATTGGCGTTCTTGGGCTCAATGCTTATCACGGTTTTCATCTGTTTTATGGAAGCCTTTTTATTGCCCCATTTATCATAAACAACCCCCAGACGAAAATGGAGTCCAGGATTGTTGGCATCAATTCCAAGCCCTTGTTTAAGGACGTTTTCAGCATTTTCGAATTCTTCTTTTTCTTCATAAAGGGAACCCAGATAGAGAAGGAACTCGGGATTATCCGGGGTGCTTTTAATAACACCTTTCAAATAATCTATTGCTTCTTCAATTTTTTCATGGTCCTGATATAAAAAAGCAATATGTACCGCAGCTTCTGAATAAAAATTAGAATCCGGCATCACTTTTTTAAAATGTTTAATCGCCTTTTTCCAATCTTTTTTCCCATCATAAGCGATGGCCGAAACGTAATGAAGATCTGAGCTTTCCGGCGCCCCCTTTAACATCCCCTGAAGGATAACTATCGAAGCATCATATTTCTTCTTATCTAAATAGAGCTGAACCACCGTTCTCAGTACTTCTGGCTGAGCAGTGCTTCTATCACCCAATTCCTTAAATATTTTTTCTGCATCCTTTAACTTTCCCTTTTGATAATAAAAGTAACCCAGTTCCATGGCGGCTCTGATGTTTCTGGGATCCTTTTTTAAAAGATCCTGATATAGCCGAATAATTTCCCGCTCTTTGCCTGAAGTTTTATACAGCTTCAAGAGCTCATAACGCGGTTCCTCCAAGGCGGAATTCAATTCTAACGTTTTTTTAAATTCTTTTTCAGCGCCTACTGCATTACCTTGCTCGGCATAAATTTTTCCTATGAAAAAATGTCCGACATAGGATTCGGGGAAATTATGAACAAGCTTTTGAAAGGTCCCTAAGGCCGGTTCCAGTTTGTCTTGCTGCATATATAAACTGCCCAATAGTAAGTACATATTTTTTTGTTTCGGATCTATGGCAATAACTTTTTGATATGCTTCTTCCGCAGCATCAAAGGCTTCGAATTCCTGTTTTAGCTTTCCGTAGATGATCAGCGCCTTAACGTTCTCCGGTTCTTTTTCTACAACCTTTTCAACAATGGCTAATGCTCTTTTGTTATCCTTTTCCTGAAGATAGAGAGTTGCCAATTCTAATTGCAAATAGGAAGACCCGGGATCTTCTTGAATGGCTTTATTGAGATATTGAATGGCTTTGTCCAGGTCGCCTTTTTTCCGCTGTATTTGTGCCTCCGTAAAGTAGTAATACGGACTTTCGGATTCAAGAGCATCGACCGCCGTTTCTGCCTGTCTTTTCTCCAATGGAAGTGTGTCTTTTCTACCAGGAGCACAACCGGAAAAAAATAAAATGACCATAATAACAATGGTCAGGTTTAAAAAGTAGACTTTCATTTTTAAAATAATCCTGTTTTAACCAGAAACCCCGACACTGTCGTAAGAATCGAAATCAGGCAGTTCCTGTTTAAAAAATGCTCTGAGTTTCTTGATTATATTTTTTTCGACCTGACGGACACGTTCCCTTGAAATACCGTAACGATCACCGATCTCCTGCAAGGTGGCAGGATTGTCTGCAAAAATTCGCTGTTCAAATATTTCAAGTTCCCTTTCCGTCATTGTTTTTTTGAACTCATCAATCTTATTATGGAGAAGGGTTTCGATCTCCTTTTTTGCCACCCGATCTTCTGTAGATTCTACTTCTGAACTTAAAAATTCTATCCTTCCCGCATCGGAATCATCTTTCAAAGGGGCATCCAGTGAGACGTCCCAGCCGTCAAGGCGCTGGTCCATATCCACGATTTCTCGCTCAGACACACCCAATTTTTCGGAAAGAAGTTTTGGTTTGGGATCAAAGCCCTGATCAATTAGTTTCTGCTTTTCCTTTTTGAGCTTAAAAAATAGTTTCCGCTGCCCCTGGGTCGTCCCAATTTTTACGAGACGCCAGTTATCCATGATGAATTTGAGGATATAGGCCTTTATCCAAAATGAGGCGTAATAAGAAAACTTAACATTTTTATATGGATCAAATTTCTTAACCGCCTGCATCAGTCCGATGTTTCCTTCCTGAATCAGGTCTAAAAGATTCTGCATCCAGACTCTCTGAAATTCCAGTGCGATCTTCACCACAAGCCTCAGGTTGGCTGTCACTAGAATGTACGCAGCCTCAGTGTCGCCCTCTTCCCTGACCCTTTTACCGAGCTCAATTTCCTGCTCTCTGGTGATAAGTTTGTATTTGCTTATTTCCGCCAAATAGCGCTGAAGCGGATCAAATTTTACAAGCGCAGTGTCCGATGAAGAACGTTTTGACTTCTCAACATCACCCGAAGCTTTTTTTTTGATTTTATCGGATTTTTTTTTGTAGCCTTTTTGTTTTTTCGTCGATTTTTTCATATTGATAATTTAATAGGACATCTGATACAAGTTATCATCAAACGGATATCCGTACATATCTTTTTGGTGGACATAATCTTGAGTATATGGTATTTTTTTTTTTTGCGCCTGTAGCTCAGCTGGATAGAGCAACGGACTTCTAATCCGTAGGTCGCAGGTTCGAATCCTGCCAGGCGTACCAGCTTTTTTATGGGTTTACAGCTTATTGTTGTAGACCTTTATTTTTATTGAGCGTAAATTTATCCGTTTTGAATCTGTTCTTTCTTGACGAGTCTTTAAACACGAAGGCTTGCCCGCCTCTGGAGAGCTTGCCCGCCTCAGGATGGCTTGCCCGCCTCAGGGCGATTTGACAAATGAGAACGCCACGCCTTCCAATTTATATAATAATAAAAGAATTTTGTTTTATTATCAATGTTTTTTTGTCAGCCCGTACAAAGGATCATAACCCAATGACTTTCCGCTTAAACATGCCACTTTGTTTCAACATCTGTCAATACGGCGATATTTTCACTTTTTCCGCAACAATGGGAAAAATTTTCCCATTCTACAACATGGTTTCTTACCATACACCTTGATTTATAACCCTTCTGAGAAGGTTGGGGAAAAAAACTGTCATGTCTGCCAAGGATGGTATCCGGAAACTTAGAACACCTCTGAGATCGATCGGATTCTTTTCTTCGCAGGAAAACACCGGCAATCGATTGAGCTATTTACATGATATTAGCGTACATACGCGTACTATTCCATTACTCCATCCATTGGATAAATACTAAAACCTCGAAGAAAATCTATATTCTCTCCGTCGCGGGAGGATAGAAATTCCGAGATATTAATTATATTTCTATGATCCTGACATGGAAGTATTTTGGTTCGTTTATATGGCACACAATCTGCATATGGATGGGTATGATTAAATTTCACTTAACAAATTTAGGTAATACCATGGAGAGGAACAAATGATTCGAAAAATGATTTCAGCAGCAGGGATAATATTATTATTGGGTCTGTCGGCAACAATTGTCGGCGAAACATCTTTAATATTGAATATCAAAAGTGGCATTCTGGTGCTTGGCGGTACCATTGTCATCGGTTTTCTATCCTTTCCCATGAAAAGCTATAGAGATCTATTCAAAACCCTTTATATGCTTTTTCGCCGGCAAGAAATGGATTATCGGGGTCTGGTAAAAGATATCGCCAGACTGTCCCGGGTAAACAGGCTTTACGGTAAATTGGCACTGGAGAAAGAAGCACATCATATAAAAAGTTTTTTTCTGCGCAAAGGTGTTGATCTTATCGTTGATGGATATGATTCGTATGAAATTCACAAAATCATGGAAAAAGAATATGAAATTTATTTTTCTCGCAAGGAATCTCTTGTCAACATTCTGAATACCCTCCAAAAACTTGCGCCGGTCATCGGACTCTTGGGTACCATAATCGGCTTGATCAATGTTTTGAACAATCTGGGGTCCCCTGGGGATATGGGAAAAGGCATGGCCGTTGCCCTTCTCACTACTTTGTATGGTTTGTTGATTGCCAATTTTGTTTTTCTACCGCTCCACAAAAAACTCTCTGAACATCTTAAAATAGAATCCACACTCCTATATGTAATAATAGAAGGTGTATTAGACATTTCAAAAGAAAAAAATTCCAGGGCTGTTGCGTACCACCTGCAATCCTTTATGGAAAATTGCCAGGGAAAACAAAACGATTTGTTTGAATCAAAGGTTCACTCTGGATGGCCGGTTTCATCGAATCCATTGAAAAAATTGACAGTGAAAAGACAAAATGCATAGGCACAACGTAAAAGAACTCAAGAACCGGATTGAATTATCCGAACGGAAAAGAATCCAGCTTCAGAAAATGCTGGCTCGAAAAACCGTTGAGGAAGAAGTCCCGCTTTGGAGCATGGTCGATCTCATGACCCTTCTTTTGGTATTTTTTCTTTTACTCCATTCATTGTCCGCCCAAAAGACGTTCCTTGCCATCAAGAGCCCCAACCCAAACCAACAGATCTTGCAAACCAAAATACCACATCCCCCTCAAAAATCCACAGAAGATGTGTTGTCTGTAGAATTCGAAAATCCCCGAACAACGCCTTTGTCCATTTCGAGTGAAAACGAAATGTTAGATAAAGCCATCAATCAGCTTCGCACCGACGTTCTCGAAGTTGTGGATGAAAAAGATCAAGGCGTATTTTCCGTTCGGATGGAACAAAATCGTCTGGTCTTTGTTCTGGGTGAGCGCATTACATTCAGGGAGGGTGAGGCGACGCTGCTCGAGGCCTATCGTTCCATCTCTAAAAAGATTGCCGGATTCATTACCTCAAAAAAAGATTACCAGGTGGTGGTCTCCGGCCATACGGACAACACCCCCATTAATACGGATAAGTTCCCCTCGAATTTGGAATTATCCGCAGCCCGAGCCATCAATGTCTCAAAATCCCTGATCGACAACGGTGTCTCCCCCGACCGGGTATCCATTCAGGGATTCTCAGAATATCAACCGCTGCTTGATAATATTTCTCCGGAAAACCGTCAGGCCAATCGTCGGGTGGAAATTTCACTGATCAATGAACAGAATCCAAAAGCAAATCGGCACCTCAGTCAATACCCCCAATAAAAACGACCGATTCCGGCAACCCGTTGACGGATATGCGCAAAAAATTGACAGCGAAATCCTGAAATATACCCCTAAATAAGCGAAAACGATCCATTGAAAGTTGTCAGGGTTCGGGGGGCAGGGTTCGGGGGGCAGGCATCGGGCCTATCTCATTAGGTGTCGATGTCTTCTATTTTCTTACCTTGTATCTTTATAACGTCATCATAAAAAAACCCTGCTAGGCAGCGACAACCTAACAGGGTCTAAAGGAGGTGGGAATCAAGAAAAAGCATGGAACTTGATTCCATTATATTTAAAGTTAAAGCAATTTTTGTGCCAATCTTATAACGTCTCGGAAGTTCTATTTCGCAAAAGCGGGGAAAATAATATATTTATTTAATTCCCAAATCCCTTGAGAATTCCCTTGATCTGTTCCTCAACGGATGTTGATTTTTCTTTTTGAGAATCGCCGCCCAGCAACTTTTTTTGTAAATCCGGAAGGCCTTTTTCAATTTCCTGTTTGAACATTCCTTCGAGGTCCGGACGAAATTTGGGTGAAGAAAAACTGCCGGTAACCAATACAGGGACCATCACCCCGGAACGATCCTTGGTATCGCCCTGCCCTTTGAGCGTTGCGACAAGCTTGGGTTCCACCCTAAAATCAATCAGTTCTTTTATTAAATCGGCGTTTCCCGATGCCTTCAATCGAATCAATGGTGATATAAGAGATGTATTGCCGGTGTTAACAAGGCCATTTTTTACGGTAAAGGGTACATTAAGTTCGGAAAAATCTGTCCGCGGCGTTTTTCCGTCTTTTTCAGCCAGTCCAAAAGCGGCTTTAACATTATGAAACATACCATCCAGATCGATTCCCTTGATGGTGCCGTCTTTAAAAAGAAGATCGCCGTCACCGTTTAATGTCCTCTTGATAACGACGGCATCATCTCCCTTCATGCTGAGATTGACCTGCGCCTTGAGCATCCCTTCGAGAAAATCCTTTTTTAAAATATCTTTAAGAAGGGGGCCCGCCTGGACACCGTTTAATGTGAGTTGGATATCCGTCTCCGGTACATCACGTTGCACACCGAACCTCCCCTTGCCCGACACACCGCCCTGATACAGATCCATGGTGAGCGGGTGCAGATTAAAAACCCCCTTTTCTCCGGTGAGGTCGAGATTGACACGTTCAATTTTAGCATTCTTGATTTTTAGTTTTCCGATACGCATTTTGCCGTTTAAGAATAGCCGGCGCAATGTTGAATAATCGCTCTTTTTGCTCTCCTTGGGTTTCGTGGCCTTGGGTTCTTTTTTCCCGGCGTCTTTCCGGCTTGGCGGCGGTAGGTATCGATCCAGGTCGATTTGATCAAGATCCATATTGAACGCTATCCGAGGCGTTGCAAAATCACCGGCCTTAACTGAAAAATTTACCTTCGATTCATCCATATTCATAACACCATCTGAAACCGATACATTCTTTGTGTCCCCTTTGATGCCGGCTTTAAGGGAGACACGATTTAAAACGTTGGGATCAGATGTTGATACAGGCATAGCCTTTCCCATTTCGGCCAGAAGTTTTCGAAGCGAAAACGGAGATACAGTTATGTTGATGTCAAATTTTGGCCGTGTGGCCGGATCCACAACAGTTCCTTTAATCCCGACATCAACCTGTTCAAGGGCTCTGCCGGAAAGATCCAGAGAAATCGTTCCTTTGCCAAGCGTTTTACCAATCGGCCCCACGTTGCCTTTAAGAGAAAAAGGCTGTTTATCGAGAATTGCAGAGAAGGTAAGGCCTATGGGTCGGTCTAAAGAAACATTCTGAAGTAAAAAGGTCACATCAGAAATTTCTTTGCGCTCTTTTTTGGCGTGATCCAGCCAGAGAACGGATCCATTTGTAACTGCCAATTCACCTAAAGTGAACGCTTTCAGAACGATTGCTTCCTCCGACTTGGCTTCATCCGGCTTTTTTATTTCCTGTGGCGTTTTAGCAGAAATTTCGGCCTTGGTTTTTGCGTTGAATTTCCAGTTGGTCCGGCCGTCCTTGCTGGTCTCCAGAACAATTCGAGCCCCATTTAGTATGAAACGTTTGATCTGAATATCCTTGAAAAGAAGCGGCAAAAGCTTTACCCTCACATCAAAAGATTTAACGGTGATAAAGTCTTTTTCTTCAAACCCCGGAAGGCTCCCCAAATGAAGATCGGAAAACGAGAGGCTCGCATAGGGAAAAAGAGAAAGACGAAGATCATCCCCCAACGTAAAGGTGCGCCCCGTAACCTTGGCAACCTGTTTTTCAATCCGAGGCTTATACTGCTTGACATCCACGAATTTCGGCAGAAGAACAAGCGCCACAATAAGCACGACGATCAAGCTCACGCCAATGATCATTACCCATTTTACGGTTCGATTCATAATACGCCCCCTTTTTCTACCTGTATTCAGAATGCGGTTTTACCGGTTTTCTTTATCTCTTCTTGCCGATGCTTAATCTTCTGCTGTTCCGTAAATACCAATTCTTCCAGACTCGGCACATAATAAATCATGGTTTGATATTCCGGAAGTCCGTAGCGGTCATTACTTATGGATAAAATGAAAAGCGACCGATTATTTTCCCAGTATAATGATCTGCCGCCTTTCTCATCCCAGTTGATCGTTTTTGCTTTTCCGTATTTTTTTATAACTGCATCAATAATATCCGCCCCTTCTTTTTTGGACTTAATAAAAAAAACCAGCGGCTTTTTGGTGAGGTTTGAAAAGACCAGTTTAACATAATCAAAGGGTGCATTCCTTCTTCGTGCATAACGATATGTGAGTTTAATGGTATTATGTTCAACCCTTTCTCCAGCCGGAGTATTCAGTTTCTCATTTATTTGATATAATTCCGAAAAATATTTTTTCAGAAATCCTTTATAGTTCAAGGTTAAATCCAATGTGTTCCATCTTTCGATGGCGTCGGGACCGAGTTTATCTCTGAGCTCCCTCCGAATATCATTTGAGAATCTGGTATTCTCACCGATATTTAAAAACGTAAATCCTTGGGGTTCTCTTTTAACAAGATTCGTTTCATAACGATCTCTTTTTTTATAAACATTGACGAAAACAATGATCAAGATTAAACCGATTAAGGATAAGATCGCCGCAAGAATTTGAAATTTCTTGTTCTTTAAAAAAGCCATCAAAAACTCTCCATTCATCCGTAATACATCGGAGCATCTTTACGTCTATTTCGATAGAACATCCATAAGTCATTTAAGGTCAACAGCTTACGAATCGAATATTTATTTATCTCATGAATTATAATATTCATCAATTCAATGTAATGCAATTGAAAATTTCCCATCACCGCCAGGTTCAGGCAGGCCAATAATGGACATGCGAACAGAGAAGCAAATGTTTTTACTTGATAAAATATAAATATTAGATATTATTTGATGAAGGGTTATCCGATAATCGTTATGGGTTTAGGTAATATTAATGACCGGAGTGCGCGTAAAATGAGCATCAGGTATAAATTTTTTACATTCCTTTTTATTCTGCTTTGTGCAAATCTCTTCTTTGCCCTTCACACGTTCCCGCAAAACATTCAAGGGGCTAAGCCCAACACCGTTCAAAAAAAGTTAACGCTGGATCACGCTGTAATGTGTGAAGAAATTAAAGATTTTACCCCCCAAAACCAGGCCGTCATTTTTTCCATAAAGATCGGAAAAGTCTCCTGTTTCACCTCATTTGATCCAGTTCCTGAAAAAACGGTTATCTACCATAAATGGTTTCATAAAGATGATCCAAGCACAAAAAAAACGTTGACACTTCAGCCGCCTCGCTGGGCGACCTACAGCAGTATTCAGCTTCGAGAAACCGACAAGGGCCCATGGCGAGTTGAAATTTCTGATCAAAATGGCAATCTTCTTAATATCTTAAGGTTCAGTATCATCGACTGATGGACCTGGAATTTTCTTATGTCTTTTTTTGAATTCATTCGGTGGCAAGATGTCCTCGATATCCTGCTAAACAGCTATATTCTGTTTCGTCTCTATGTGCTTTTTAGAGAAACCTATGTCTTCAGGGTTCTCACCGGACTTGCTTTCCTTTGGATTTTTCAGCGGGTATCTGCATATTTTGGTCTAATCTTAACCAGCTGGGTCATGCAGGGAATTACAGCGGTTGTCGCTCTCATCATCATCATTGTGTTTCGAAATGAAATACGGAGTGTTCTTCAGGCAAAAAATTTAAAGGCCATTCTCTGGGGTTTTCCCCAAAAAAGTGTCCCAACGACGATACAACTTATTGTAGACAGTGTAAAAACATTGTCCAAAAGGCACATCGGCGCCTTGATTGTTCTGCCGGCAAAAGAAAATTTGGAGGATGTTGTCCAGGGTGGAGTACCCTTGCGGGGGCTGGTCTCCAAAGAGATGATCACCAGTATCTTCTGGGGTGACAATCCAGTCCATGACGGAGCCGCTATAATTGAAGAAAATCGAATTTCTAAAGTTGGGGTTATTCTTCCTTTATCGTACAAAAGTGATTTGCCTTCACGGTATGGAACCCGACACCGGGCTGCACTCGGATTGGCTGAAACAACGGACGCTTTGGTTGTCGTCGTATCCGAAGAAACCGGAAAAGTGGTTGTAGCCAAAGATTCCAATATCATAGATATCCATGACAATACATCATTTACAAAACTATTGCAGGAACACATGGGTGTTTATGAAGAAGAGAACGGTTATCAACAAAAAGAAAAATTTAAGATCAGCGTTGCGGCCCTGGTTTCCTTCTTTTTTATCACCGGCATGTGGTTCAGCTTTTCAAAAGGTCTGGATACCCTGATTACCCTTGAAATTCCGGTGGAATATACGAACCGTAATCCAGGCTTTGAAATCGTAGATGCATCTGTTAATGCTGTCCGCCTTCATCTTGGGGGATCAGGCGCCCTGATAAAATCGATTCAACCCGAACAGGTTCAGGTAAAGCTTGGCCTCGGCAATGCCGTCATCGGTCGGAATATTTTCTCCATCACCAAAGACAACATCACGCTTCCACCCGGAATCTTTTTAAGAAAAGTTGTTCCGTCTGTGGTTGAGGTAGCGCTCGATGAAACGATTAAAAAAGAAATTCCTGTTCAAGTCGACTGGGTTGGGGAATTGCCAGAAGGTTTAATTCTTTCAGAAATAAAAATTGATCCGGTAAAAATTGAGATTATCGGAGGAAAACGAATTTTGGAAAAACTTTCGACCCTATACACTGAAAAGGTTCACCTGGACAATATGAAGGGAACCGGAATAATATTTGCAAATCTTGCCCTCACTCCTGCCGTCTTAAAAATCGCGCCCGGATCAAAAGACAAGGTAAGAATAGCGTATGTTGTAAAACCAAGGCCGCAGTGATTCAGACCTAAGCTGATCGTTTCATATTTTAAAAGGGGATCAACTATCTATTATTTTTAATGAAATATATTCTTTTTCGTAAAATACAATGGCGCGGTAGGTTATTCACGGCGGAAAAGAAATTCCATAAAACCGGGACGGCATATAAACGATTTGGCCGGTATAAAAGGCATCATCATGGACAATACGTCTCTGTTCTGGCGACCACTTAGCGGCAGCTTCAGATGAGGCTGGGGCCGAAAGTTAATTCGATAGTCTTGCCCCACAACAAAGGATTTTGTTTCAGATGACGCTATCTGATCGCCCATAACCATGACCAATGCCATGCCCCCATGTTTTAACATGGAGTGGCACAACCTTACCAGCCGGTTAACATCACGGTCATCCAGACGGTCCGCCAATTCCCAAACCAAGATTCCATCGAAACTTTCGGGACGATAGTCAAGTTCTTGCCAGATTTGTTGAACAGAACCACCCTTGCGAATACACCGATCTAGCCGGATAAACATGTCACATACATAGTGCTTCCATACTTTGCCGGCGAAAAATGTGATGTTTTCCTGACACACCGGCCCAACATCCAGCAGTTTACCCTGCGGTTGTCGCTGAATATGTTCCATAAAAAGCTTCAGGGCATTGCTGGTGTATCCCCCAAACCCAAAATCTTGGTGTTGATCCTTTGGGTTCAGATCTGTAGCGGAAGCAGCCAATGATCAATTCCCCTTGCTGCCTTTGCCCGCCAGAATCAGTGGTTCTTTGGCAGGTTCAACGGGAGCTTTTTCTTCGGGTTTGCCCGGCAATGCGCCTTTTTTCATTGGCTCTCGCTCAAGCTCGATCACCGCCTTAAGATAAGCCCCGTCCTCGACGGAGATGCTCTTGGCCTTGATTTCTCCATTGAAATCAGCTGCTTTTGTTATCTCTACTTTGCCTGTTGCATTAATATTGCCCACCAACGTACCGCTGATAGTGACATTTGCAGCATGAACTTCGGCCTCGATCCGACCCTTTGTACCGACTGTCAAATGATGGGCTTTCATTTCAATGCTTCCTTTGACCGATCCTTCGATAAGTAGATCCTCCTCGCCGCGAATGGTACCATCAATATAAATCTGATTTCCGATAATCGTTTTATCGCCGATTGTGACCGGACTCGCGGAGGCTTTAGGCTCGGCATTTGCTTTTTTGTATTTCTTAAGCATGAGATCCCCCCTTTGGGAACAATAAATTTTGGCATAATAATATGTTAAATCCGGTTTTATGTCAATGTTTGATTCTTCAGTGGTGGGAATA
>JBFESJ010000078.1:0-14464 GCA_041548585.1 Desulfobacterales bacterium
CGATTTTATGAAACTCCCGAAGGTTTACCTTCGGGATCTAATCCGCCACACAGCATAGGCGGACAAGTAAGCGAAAGGTTTATCCGCCTCTGGCGGGCTAAAATTACTATCCCCGTAGCAACCTACGGGATATTTCGGAATTTTTGCCACAGCCTTGAGGGCTGTGGCACCACACTTTCGCTTTAAATAAGGATCTTATCTTTTATTTGAATTCATCCCGCGCTGCCCCGAGAATCGGGATTTCCGTTGCACTCCAACCCGAAAGATCGGGATCTTCACTGCGTTCCGACAAGCAGCGGGGAATTCAAATTTAAAATTAAAGCGTCATTTCAGATATATGCAACAACAATGCCAACAATCATCCGGCAAATCCCATTTTTAGAACAACATAACATATTAATCTGACGTCAAACATTTACAAATACCATTAAAACGAATTACAATCCAAATTTGGCCCCCTAAATCAATATCTTTTTAGACATTATTATTCATTTTTATATTGATTTAATTATATTTATTCGTCTATTTCATATGGGGTACACACCGGATGCAAGAAACCTGGACGGTGTCGAGTGATGAATGTACTCCTTGATAACATCATCCATGCTTTAATAAAAAGGTACTAAAATGGATTTATGGCAACTCAATATTTTTTGTAAGGTCATCGAATTAAAAGGTTTTTCAAAGGCTGGAAACGCCGTTCACCTATCTCAACCCACCATTAGCAGCCACATCAAAGACCTGGAAAGCCATTTTGAATGTCAACTCATCGATCGTCTGGGAAAAGAAGCTATCCCAACCAAAGCCGGTGAACTATTATATCACTATGCGCGCAAGCTGATCGCTTTACGCGATGAAGCTGAAACCGCAATGGCTGAATTTCATGGGAGAATAAAAGGACGCTTGGTTATCGGTGGGAGTACTATTCCCGGTGGATATATATTGCCAAAACGCATCGGCGCGTTTACAACGGATTATCCTGAGGTTACGATTTCTCTGATTATCGGCGACACCGATCAAATCATACAGGACGTCCTTTCCGGACGACTGGAATTCGGTATTGTTGGCGCCAAAACATCAAACAAAAACGTCCTTCAGGAAAAACTGATCGAAGATGAAATGAGGCTCATCGTCACTGCAAATCACAAGTGGGCCGAGAAAAAACATATCCAGCCAAAAATGATGTTCAAAGAACCTTTTATTATTCGAGAACGCGGTTCCGGCACATTAAAATCGATCAAGCTGAGCCTCAGAGAAAAAGGTTACTCCACTGAAAATTTAAATATTATTGCGGAAATGGGAAGTACGGAAGCGGTTATCCAGGGAATAAAAAGCAAAGTTGGGGTTTCGATCCTTTCCACCATCGCCGTGGCGGAAGAGCTGAAAACAGGGACCTTAAACGCACTGACGATTGAAGAGCTGAATCTAAAGCGAAATTTTTATCTGATAACACACAGACATCGAAGTGCATCGCCGTTGTGTAAGGCCTTTATGAAATTTCTTAAAAAAGAATTTAAATTGGCATAGTACCCTACCCTTGCAAGTTAGTTCGCTTCGCTCACAGTTGGAATGATGGAACAATGGAATACTGGAATGTTGAGTTACTGTAGGTATTAGAATGATATTGTTCCTTCAACACAACGTTCCATCATTTTGTAGAATTTCCAAGACGTAAATTTAGCGACTCCATTTCGAACTCAGCTACCAAACCCGTAATATTGTGCCAGCAGTTTTCGCGTTGCAGAACTCACGTTACGGTTATTTATATCTTTGGATGAAACCCAGCTTACATCAACAGCGTCATCCCCGGCCTTAATCTCGCCACGAATATAATCCGCAGCCAGGTCTACAATCACGTAATGAAATCGGATATGGCCGCTTTCATCTCGTTCAATCACATCAAAGGTATAAACAGGCGCCTTGGCCTGAATCACAATTCCGGTCTCTTCTAATATTTCTCTTTCTGCGGCCTCTTGCAGGGTTTCTCCCAACTCAACGCAACCACCGGGAATGGACCACTGGTTTTCTGCAGGCGGTTTGCCGCGCAAGACCAGCAAAACCTTATCGTCCTTAAAAACAACGGCACCAACCGCCACCCGGGGGTGTTTCGGATAGTCACCGCTAAATGTCCTTTTTGAATGATCCATGGGTCATCGGGTAGGGTTTACTTTACACGCTCTCTAAAAGGATCTAAATGAGCTCATACAGAGACCTATTTTTAAATTTTTCGATCAACTGACAGGCAGGTTCTATTTCAGGACAACTCTTTTTAAGCTTTCTACCTTCCAGATTGTCGATAAAAAGGTCAGGGTTATAGGGGAGTTCCGTAATCAAAACTTTCTGTTCAATGTGTTTGAGCATCGTTTGACGAATCTTTTCATCAACCTTGTTCAACACAAAAAACATGTCAACCTCTGCTTTTATTGCCATATCACGCATCTTTTTTATCAGCGCAAACGATTCAAAGGTGGGGTCCACAATGCCAAGGATCATATCACAATCCGCATCAATCCTTCGTCCAAAATGTTCAACCCCGGCAGCTGCATCAATAATAACGATCTCATTTTTATTTAAATCGAGTTTTGACAAAAACATCTTTGATAGTGCCCCCATTGGGCAGGCACATCCTTCGCCAAAATCGTGGATCTTTCCAATGACGAGCAGTTTTATCCCCTCCCCTTCGGAAATACAGATATTCGGGATTTCACTGATCTGCATTTTATCCTTAAAAGGAACGGTATTTAAAGTCTGAGGGAATGCGGACGCGGTCATTTTTTTGAATCCCGGTTTCCCGCCAAGACTTTCCAGCAATGGAACCGGACAGGAAATACCGAGCAACCGGTGTAGGCCATGATTTGATTCATCCGCATCTATAAGCAATACACTGAAGCCCCGATCTTTCAGTGCCATGGCAAGGAGTGCTGACACGGTGCTCTTTCCGCTACCCCCTTTACCGCTGATTATAATTTTCATTTAGCCTTCCTTTGCTGATTTTTTTTCAGCCTCCGCAATAGCTTTTTCCATTTCCGTTTGCATCGCTGCTGGAAATTTTTCTATCGCTTCTTCTAGCGTCCGGGCTTCGAGCAAGGACTGAAGAAGTATGGGGCCGGATGGCGACATCAACTGGGATTGTCCCATAAAAATTGGATCACGGCCGCCATCATCCGATCCATCACTTTTTATCGGCGTGAGGCGACGGATGGCGGCCACCTTTATATCAGTGACGGAATCCTCACGGTAAAGATTACTCTGATCCACGGTAAAATCAATCTTGTTCTTTAGGTCTTCGCTAGGCATATTTCTTCTCCCTTTTTAAGTATTACCTAAATTGAGCATTTCAAATTTAATCTTGTTTAAGCAATTGAATTGCTCGAGCCATATGTTTTCATAAAAGGCGATATGCTTGTCAATAGCACCATTTTTGACAGTGTCTAATATTTGGAGTTTTTAGCACAGTTTTTATATCCCCTTAGATCTTTCACAAATTCCAAATATTGGGGCACGCTTTCACGGCAAAATTAATATCGCCTTTTATGAAAATATATGGCGATGCGAGAACCACACCGTCATTGACTGAAATGAAATCTTTCCGGCTTTTACCAGATAAGGTTATAGCCGAATATATGGGTACAAAACTTAAATTATATTATATTTTATAGCGCTGTCACTATTTGAAACGTTCATTTTAGGTGTTCATTTCGGCACCCAATTGCGCTTTGGGCAAACTTATGTTCCAGTTCGATATCAAAAGGATCATGGTTTGTCTATACTTAGTATGGAGTCCATTAATTACTCAACGAAGTCTGAAGTATACCCTATTGAAAAATTTTCAAACTCACGATAGATCTATCTAATTTTAAATACGGAAGCGTATATCTTTTCAAACTTAACGAATATGCTTGTGTATCCTCGTCTGGTATACGAAGCTTTTTGTTGATCGATGAACGCAACAATTGAATTTCATCGTCGGATACTTTTCCTTTCATGGCGATGATGACACCCTCTTTTTCAAGAAAATAAAGTGCCCTTATTGCAAACGTCGTCATTGAAGAAAGCGCTCGGCTTATAATTACACCATACTTGTTTGCAACGCCCGGTGTTTTGGCAAAGTCCTCTGCTCTAATATGTAAAACATCTATATTTTCAAGTTCGAGCATCCTGATGACATGTTTTAAAAAGCTGACCTTTTTGCGGGAAGCGTCAATCAGCGTAACACATAAAGACGGCATTAATATCTTTAACGGAATTCCGGGAAATCCGCCGCCGGATCCAATATCAAGCAACGAGGCATTCGGTGGGATAATTTTCGCCGGTATTATGGAATCCAGAAAATGTTTTACCGCAACCTCCAAAGGGTCCGTAATCGCGGTCAAATTGGTCTTTTGGTTCCATTTCATCAACTCATGCGCATGGCTTGTAAATTTATCCATTTTTTCCTGGTCCACTCGAATATCAAAATCTTTTGCACCCTCATAAATGTAATTTTGCCACTTTTTGGATCCGATTTTCATCATCAACCACGTTTTATCTATCCATTTTTATTGACCCGGACATTTCATGCTGATATTGTAACGCAATTTTCGAATGAACATTTCAAAGGAGCTGATCATGAAAATCATACACTATTCGGAAGCAGAACCCAAGCGTTTCGATGCAGATAATGTTAAAGGTGTAACAGGACGCGTCGTCATCGGCAAATCTGATGGTGCCAACAATTTTTACATGCGTATTTTTGAACTTTCTGAAAAAGGCTATTCTCCAAGGCATTCACATGAATGGGAGCACGAAATAATCATTCACTCAGGCAAGGGCGAAGTGTTGTCCGATGAAAAATGGGTGCCGGTGTCCAAGGGCCATGTTGTTTTTATACCCGGCAATGAGGACCACCAGATAAGGAACGCCGGTAAAGACCCCCTGGTTTTTGCCTGTTTGATTCCTTCAGGACCTCCGGAATTATAAAGCTTTTACCTGTAAAATTACATGAAGCAAAAATATAAAAATCCGTTTATCACGGTAGATATCATCATAGAAATCAACGAAAAAATAGTCCTCATCGAAAGGGCAAATCCGCCTTTTGGATGGGCTTTGCCCGGCGGTTTTGTCGATTACGGTGAATCTCTTGAATCATCTGCGATCAGGGAGGCAAAGGAGGAGACGTCTCTTGAAGTTATACTCAAAGAACAGTTCCACACCTATTCAGACCCTGATCGAGATCCTCGGCACCACACCATAACAACAGTTTTTATTGGAAAGGGAATCGGCACTCCGAAGCCGGCGGATGATGCAAAACGTTTGGGTGTTTTTGCAAAAAATGATCTTCCCGAGCCCATTGTTTTTGATCATAAAAAAATAATTAACGATTACATTCGTTACCGGAAAGGAGCGTCTAAAAAAGCTATTTTTTCACTGAAACCTTAATTTTGGATATTCAGAGTCCTGCTAATGTTGGTATGATTCTTGCTGGTAGTTGGGCACACAAAAGTGTCTTGCAAAGCTTTCAGGAGGAACACGATGAAACCTTCCAAAACACCTGGAATTTTCAGACCGTTTGAAGAACTGAAAGAACTGCTTGAAAATAAATCATTAATACCCGGGCCTTCCTCTAAAGATAATTACGCTGATGCCCCTGGGGAAACACGCGTTAAAAAGACCGGTATTTTAGACCCTGATAACACGATTGACCATACCCATTCCCGTAATAATGAAAGGGATCTTTTTTTAACGGCAATGGCAGACGTGGAGCCCATTGATAGAGGTGACCGGGTGGAACGCAATTTCAAATCCTCCATTTGGGTTGATATTGAAGATGATCCTGAAATTGAAACGTTACAGCAGCTGAATAGTCTAGTGAAATCCGGGGAAGGCTTTGTGGTTGCAGATACGCCGGAATATATCGAGGGCACGGGATATAATATACATCCGGAAATTACAAAGCGACTTCACCGCGGTGATTTTTCCATACAGTCGCACATTGATCTTCACGGTCTCGGCGTTGAAGATGCCCGAAGTGCCTTTGAGGATTTCCTAAAAGATTCAATAACAACAGGCAAAAGGGCTGTTCTTGTTGTCCACGGCAGGGGCCTCTCCTCTCCTGACAGGCCTGTTTTGAAAACAAAGGTGATCAAATGGCTCACCCGCGGCCCATGGCGCAAATGGGTCATCGCATTTACCAGCGCCCGATCCTGTGACGGCGGTACTGGTGCAACATATGTGCTGCTTCGACAGCGTCCCCTGACAAGACGCCACAGAAAATGTATTAAAATGTATTAAGGGGAATTCATATTTTAATTGTGAAAATTTTGTGCGTTTTTTGGGAAAACTTTTTCTCATTGACACGTATCGCCACGAAGTCACGAAGACACAAAGAAAAAAAATATTAAATAATGAAAAAACAGTGTTTCATCTTCTTATCTATTTTTTTGTTCGGATGTTTTATATCCTGCAATAATGGCAACCCGGTCGTTCACTCTTTTAAAAAAACCGAAAAAAACACATCAGCATCAGAATCAAAGACGATTGAAGATGCCAAGAAACAAAAACTTTCTTCAATGCTTTATGAACTTGCCATTGCTCCGGATCCTGAAAATTTTGCCAAGAAACATCATATTTTATTGTCTGAAGATCGGGTAAAAGTATACATCTTTTTTGATCCCGACGTTTTAGTATCGGAGAAAGAGATGATTTTGAATAAATTCAATATTATGATTGAGAAAAAATCGAATGGCCTCGTCAGAGCGCTGGTTCCCATCAACAGATTGATTCCCCTTTCAAAAGAATCTGTTATACGGTCAATACGGCTTCCGGATAAACTCATCAACGCAGGAAAGATAAACCCATGAATCGATGCAGACTCCCAAAATTGATAATGCTGTTTGGCACAATAACACTCCTTAATTTCTTTTTTTTCACGGTTGTTTTGGCTCAAGACTTGGATAGGACGCCGTCAAAGAAAAATATTCACCCCAAGATGTCGGGTTTTCTTCATACGTTGGAAAATGAATATAAAAAAGGCTTAACGCCTGCCCGACTGTTTGCCCAAAGCAGGAACATAAGCATTAACAAACAGAACAAGGTCACTGTTTATCTGATGTCAGCACCCGGGACAATGTTCGATGAAACCGCTCTTTATAACTTAGGCGCCAGAATCATCAAACAGGCGGACAACATCATCAAGGCAAAAGTTCCCATTGACATGCTGACGGCAGCTGCCGACAACGTTAAAGGGGTCTCGTTTATGAAGACACCCGACAAACTCATACCGGTGGATGTTACCAGTGAAGGGGTCGACCTGGCCGGGGCCGCAACCTACCATAATGCAGGTTATAGCGGTTCCGGTGTAAAAGTTGCGGTCATCGATGTGGGTTTCGACGACCTAGCATCGGCCATATCCAGCGGCGAACTTCCGGACGATGTTGTAAAGATTGACTGCACGGGCGCAGGAGACTGCGTATCCAGCAGTTTTTCTGGCGAAACAAAAAAACATGGTACAGCGGTTGCCGAGATCGTTTATGATATGTCACCCGGTGTAACGCTTTATCTGATCAAAATCGAAGACACAGTCGACTTGGTGTACGCCGAAAAGTACGCCGAAGAAAATGAAATTGAAATCATCAATCTTTCTGGTGGGTGGTTTAACCAAAACTTTTATGACGGGGAGTGCTGGTTCAGCAACCCCGCCTGTACAGCCAACAGCGCTTGGGCAAACGATATCCTGTGGGTGAATGCCGCCGGCAACTATGCCCAAGGGCATTACGAGGCTGATTTTACGGATTCCAACAATGACGGATGGCACGATATTACAATCAGCATTGCTGCAAATAGCGGTGGAAACAACACCGTGTATCTAACTTGGGATGCCTGGCCAACGACAGATCAGGACTATGATCTTTATCTTTATGACAGCTCTAATACGTTAGTTGATAGTAGCTTGAATTTCCAGACAGGGACACAATTACCAACAGAGGATATTTCTATGCCGGGAAACGCCACTTACTATCTTCGAATTCGTCAGGAAAACGCCACCAATAATCACCGGTTGGAAGTATACAGTCTCTATCAAAATTTATTGCCTGCAGCTGCCTCCAGCAGCCTGATGAACCCTGCTGACGCTACGAGTGTCCTGGCCGTGGGCGCCATCAACTATAGTAATTGGGCCACAGGCCCTCAAGAACCCTACAGCTCCCGGGGGCCCACCAATGACGGCAGGACAAAGCCGGATATCATGGGGCCGGACAATGTATCAACTTTTGTTTATAATCCCAACAGATTTACCGGAACCAGTGCATCCTGCGCGCACGTTGCCGGTGCTGCGGCACTCATACTCGGCAAAAATCCGGGCATTTCCGTGGATCAACTCTGGAATTCTCTGACTTCGACCGCCGTTGATATGGGAATTGATGGAAAAGACAACATCTATGGGTATGGACGGCTGAGATTGGACCTGAATGCGGCTATTCCAAGCAGCAGTTCCGTTACGACCGGCGGCGGCGGTGGCGGTGGCGGCTGTTTTATCGCCACCGCGGCGTATGGATCTTCCATGGCCCCGCATGTTCGGATACTGCGCGAGATGCGGGATCGTTTTCTTTTAACCGGTGGCATTGGTAAACGCTTTGTAAATTTGTATTACACATATTCACCGCCTTTGGCCGATTTTATTGCGGATCACGATAACTTGAAAGTATTTGTCCGCTTAAGCCTTTTGCCTCTTGTGGGTATCAGCTGGCTGGCCTTAAAACTGGGCCCCCTGTTCACAATCGTTCTAATGATCCTTTTTGTGATAGGTCTAACTCGGCTTGTCTCGAATAGAAGGTTTTCAAGCAAGGAGTCTAAAGGAGCGTAAATGGCACTCAAGGAACACGAATACATCAGACAGACCCTGGAACGGTATACAAACAGCCGACTTGAAGATTTTTGCGACCATGTGCTTATCACCAATTTCCGGCAGTATGTAAACCGTTTCAAAGATAAGTCTCAGGGAAATTACGCCGAAAGCAAGTTCCGTATCGTCAATGCCAAAGACATGAATTGCACACTGATAGACTTCGGAATCGGTTCTCCTCAGGCTGCCCTGATCATCAACTGCCTTGCCTACCTCGACAACTTGAAGTCGGTTGTCATGCTGGGGATGTGTGGCGGCATAGAAGACACCCTGGAGACCGGCGACCTTATTATTCCCTCAGCAGCGATTCGTGGAGAGGGAACCAGTCGGCATTACCTTCCATCGGAGTTTCCCGCCATACCGACCTCTTCGGTAAATCTTTTTTGCATCGGGGCTGTTCGGAAAATGGGTATGGCTCCAAAGTGTGGTATCGTATATACCACAGACAGACGCCTTTGGGAATTTGATGAAAACTTTGTTTCCTATTTAAGAAAGCAGCGGATACTTGCCATCGATATGGAGCTGGCAACCCTTTTTTCCGTAGCCTATCATTATGAAGTTCCCATTGGATCCATCATGCTGGTTTCGGATATGCCGTTGCAAAAAAGAGGCATAAAAGACAAAAAACTGGAGGATGAAATATTTTCCGAACACATGGAGAACCACCTGGATACTGCAATCGATGCGATAAACAACTTAAATTTAAAGTGGGATGAGGTGGAAAGGGATCTCGCCAGTGAATGGTAGCCCTTTTCTTAACAGCATCATCCAGAAAGGTGTCCTCCGGAATCATAATCTAAAAAAGAATGGCTTGACAAAAACATTTTCACAATTATTTTTTGTCATGTATAATCGGATAAACGGCTCTGAAAGCCCCCATAGGGTGAAACTACCCTCCATGAGGGGTTTTTTTATTTAAAAAGAAATGTGCAGATATTATGAAGAACTCAATTGATCAAGTCAGAAACATTGGAATTAGTGCTCACATCGATTCCGGAAAAACCACACTGACGGAAAGAATCCTTTTTTTTACCAAACGAATCCATGCAATGCATGATGTCCAAGGGAAAGACGGCGTGGGCGCTACCATGGATTCCATGGAGCTGGAAAAGGAGCGGGGCATAACCATCGCTTCTGCCGCCACATACTGTGAATGGATGGATCATAAAGTTAATATTATCGACACCCCCGGTCATGTTGACTTTACCATAGAAGTTGAACGCTCTTTGAGGGTGCTCGACGGCGCCATACTTGTGTTATGTTCTGTGGGTGGTGTTCAGTCCCAGTCGATTACGGTGGACCAACAAATGAAAAGGTACAAGGTGCCCTGTATCGCTTTTATCAACAAATGCGATCGAAGCGGCGCCAATCCATTTCGTGTCATTGCTCAGCTCAAAGAAAAACTGGGACACAACGCGATTACCATGCAGATTCCCATTGGTCTTGAAGCCGACCTGGAAGGCGTTGTAGATCTTGTGGGCATGAAAGCGATCTATTTTGACGGTGCCAATGGAGAGATTGTACGGACTGAAGAAATACCACAGCACCTCCTTCATGAAGCCATGGCGCGAAGGGAAGAATTGATCGATGCGGCCTCACTGTTTTCTGACGAACTTACGGAAGCTGTTCTCGAAGAAAAGGAAGTCACGGAAGAAATGATTCTCTCGGCGGTTCGCATCGGAACGCTGACCCGCAAAATGACACCGGTCTTGATAGGATCGGCCTATATAAACAAAGGCGTTCAGCCGCTCCTTGATGCCGTGGTGAATTTTCTTCCCTGCCCGTCTGATGTGGAAAATACGGCGCTTGATCTGGATAGTGACGAAGCACCGGTTATCCTGTCCAGCGAATTGAACAAACCGGTTGTTGCCCTGGCTTTCAAGCTTGAAGACGGGCAATATGGCCAACTCACTTATGTCAGGGTCTACCAGGGATCTCTATCCAAAGGGGATACGATCATAAATGTTCGCAACGGGAAAAAAATCAAGGTTGGAAGGGTTGTTCGTATGCACGCTGAACAGATGGAAGATATCGAAACCATCCCGGCGGGATATATTGGAGCTCTTTTCGGCATCGACTGTGCTTCCGGTGACACCTTTGTTAGTCCCGGTGTCAATCTGACGATGACGTCCATGTTTGTCCCTGATCCAGTAATCTCTCTTGCCATCGTTCCGAAAGACCGTAAATCCCAGATAAATATGTCCAAAGCCCTAAACAGGTTCAGCAAAGAGGACCCCACCTTCAGAACCTATGTTGATGATGAGACCAGCGAAACGATTATCGAGGGAATGGGAGAACTGCATCTTGATGTCTATGTAGAACGAATGCGCCGTGAATACACAGCGATTGTTACCACCGGCCATCCGCGGGTGGCTTACAGGGAAACCATAACTCGAAAAGCCGAATTTAATTACACCCATAAAAAGCAAACCGGGGGAGCCGGACAATTTGGACGGGTGGCCGGGTACATGGAACCTTCCCTTGATGAACATTTTGTCTTCGAAAATAAGATCATCGGCGGTAAGATCCCGACTCCGTTCATCCCTTCGTGTGAAAAAGGCTTCAAACAATCCATGACCAAAGGGCCAAAAATGGAATTCCCCGTTACCGGCATTAAAGTGGTGATTAATGACGGCGCAGCACATTCGGTCGATTCGTCTGAAATGGCATTCATCGCCGCGGCCCGGGGCGCCTTTCGTGAGGGGTATTTCAAGGCCGCACCGACGATTCTTGAACCGATTATGAATGTTGCTGTTGAAACACCGGCGGAGTTTCAAGGTGCTGTTATGGGGCTACTGAATCAACGGCGGGGTATTATTGTGGGTTCCCAGGAAGAAGGCCCGCTTTGTGTTGTTGAGGCCAGGGTACCCCTCGCGGAAATGTTCGGTTTTTCAACTGTTTTGAGATCGGCGACACAGGGAAAAGCCCAGTTTACCATGGAATTGGGCGCCTACAAGCAGGTTCCGCAATCGATTGCTGAAGATCTGGCCAAAAAGAAAGAACAAGAAAAAAAGAATTTTATACAATAAAAGGAATATGATTATGCCTAAAAAAAAGTTGATCCTCCAAAATCCCTTAAGATTCTTGGAAAATGAAACCGAAGACATTCTTTCTGAAGGCGGCTTCGGTGCCGTGCTTGCACGGGCAGGCGTCGGCAAAACTGCAATTTTGGTTCAACTTGCCTTGAATATGCTCTTAAAAGGTAAAAATGTCCTTCATATCAGCCTGGATGATCCGGTAAAAAAACTCACACTCTGGTATAAAGAGGTTTTTCACCATCTCACGAAACAATACGAAGCCAGAGAAATAAACCCGATCTGGGAAACCATACTGCCCCATCGGTTTATCATGACATTCAGGGTTGAAGGATTCAGCCCTTCCAAGCTCGAAGAAAGGCTGACCGATCTGAAAGAACAAAATATTTTTTCACCCCAAATGGTCATTATCGACGGTTTTAACTTTAAAGAAGAGGTAAGGACATCGCTTTCTGAATTAAAGGGCCTTGCCGAAAAACATTCATTATATGTGTGGTTTAGCGTAAGAACCCATCGTCATGAGGCGCCCGACCCCACCGATATTCCGGTACCGATATTGGAAGTTGCCGACCTGTTTGATTTTATCATTCAGCTCCAACCCGAAGGCAAAGAAATATATGTAAAGACATTAAAGGGTGCGGCCGCCGATTCCGACCAGCGTGTATTGCTTCTGGATCCCGCGACGATGCTGGTAAAAGACAGTGAGTCCATTTGAGAACGACTAAAGAATACGAGTGAATTCGCTTCGCTCCTACCGGTTATGTTATCATTTTCGGTGAGCCAGAAATCCGTATTTTTGATAAATTTGTTGGGCGGCCGAAGATCTTATGAAATCGATAAACTTATCGGCATTCTCAGAATTCGGTGATTTTTTTAATTTACAGATATAATAATTTATCTTGTTTCTCTGATCGAGATCTTCACCGGGCTCAACAACATCAAATGAAAGGTTCGAATCCTTTGCATGGATGACTTCTGTTGCCCATACAGGCCCCACATCCACCGTCTTCTTTGAAATCCTCAAGGGAGTCTCCCTGTGATGAACTATCGTATAAATGGTAGTTCCTTCGGCACGCTTTTTCTCCATGATCCGATGAACCAATTCATCGCCACCTGCCTGCCGGTACATATCAATAATATGAAAAGCAATATCTTCATTTGCCGGATCCGGTTGCGATATACGAATGGAATCCTGGCCCATGTCGGCAACAGATTTTATTCGTGCAGGGTTGCCTTCCGGAACCATCAGCGTCAGGCGGTTGTGTAAATAAAGATGGTAATCTTCTTTTAGAATATGACCGGCTTCTTCAAGCGTCTGCATAGCGTTTTCGTTCACGGATGAGTATATGTCTGCACAGATATCGATTATTACATTTCTAAACAGCGCACCACCGGATAAAATCTGCTTGAGTTCGAGCCCCGGGGGAAGGGTTTCATAAAATATTTTTTTGATACCCGGATATTCTTTTCTAAAACCGGAAACAATCTCTTTCATCGCCATAAACTGATTCCCGGCCATGAAGAGCACCAGATCAGCAGAATCTGCAATTTCCAGATTGTGAAGGTCGTCTGCTCGATCAGATGGAATGATCGGAAGATTTGTTTTGTTCATAACATGACCTCATATTCGAAATGCAGTATAATTACATAATGGTATTATTTAAAAAGTTAGAACTCATTTAAGCATTTTTTCTCATTTATCTGCACATATCAATATTTTTTTGACACTTAAACCCGTTTATCCTATACTTTTTGATAATATTTCAAGCTACGCACCCAAATTTGAAAGTCTATCGCTGCATTGTATTTTTCATTCTATTTACAATGAACGCAGCGAACCACATGTTTTCTGAAAGGCGATATGTTTATCATCGAAAACCGAATCGTCTTTTTCATCGGGAAAAAGGGGGCCATGAAATAAAGGATCAAAGGAAATATATTCTTTGCACCAGAAGTAAGCTTCAACACCGAAAAGCAATTGAGGTCTGTCACAAATGCCGACATCGGGAAAACTGTGACGAATATCAGCAATCTCAACAACCCGAAGTGATCCAGGCGTTAAACACTTTATTGCATTACTTTGACCAAAAAAATATTCCTCGTGAAGATTTCGGTTTTTTTAAAAAAGAACTCGAAGAATTGGCATCACTAATTCGACAATAAGATAAAACTTGAAGATCGCATTTATACATTATCATCTCAAGACGGGTGGTGTCACCACTGTTTTAAGGCAGCAGGTGGAATCTATTCTCGACACGTGTGATCCACTTGTCCTGACGGGAGGCCCTCCTGAATCATCCTTTCCCTGCGACACCATCTACATCCCCGGGCTCGGATACGACATTTTTAACCGGGACCGGGTTGAACCTGAAAACGTGGCGGCAGCCATCATTAAGGCAATTCACTTAAAATGGAAAGGCGGATGCGATCTCGTGCACGTCCACAACCCGACGCTTGCAAAAAACAGAAATTTTCTAAAAATTCTTAACGCGCTGAAAGAGAGAGGGATCAGGCTCTTTTTGCAGATTCATGATTTTGCAGAAGACGGACG
>JBFESJ010000079.1:0-14383 GCA_041548585.1 Desulfobacterales bacterium
AATCCCAAGACTTGATAAAAAACTTCCAAGGAGCATGGAAAACAGCTTGCAAAAATTCAAAGATAGGAGAAAGAGTATTTTGCGATTTTAGGCGTACGGCGGTTAGGAATATGGTTAGGGCAGTATTCCTGAAGATGTGGCAATGAAGATTTCAGGGCACAAAACACAGTCTGTATTTGACCGTTACAACATCGTAACCGATGCGGATTTGAAACTTGCAGCACAAAAACAGGCTATTTATATGGAATCCCAAATAAGGATAGTCTCAAGCACAGTCCATGATTTCGACACAAAAAAAGAGGCTCCCCATGACAGATAACCTCTTGTTTAAATTAGCGCCTGAAACGAACCTTAAACTTAGTTCGGAAATATCTTTCCGGGATTTAATATCCCATTCGGGTCAAAAACCTTTTTTATTTTCTTCATAAGGTTAAGTTCCACGGAACCGATCTCCTTGGCGATATAAGGCGCCTTGGTAATGCCGACCCCGTGCTCACCTGAAATTGTCCCACCCAATTCAAGGGTATGTTCAAATAAAGTGTCAATGGCTGCTTCGGCTTTTTTGAGTTCATCCTGATTTTTCTTGTCGAGCATGATATTAAAATGGATGTTTCCGTCACCGGCATGTCCAAAACTCACCATGGTCAGTCCGGTTTCTTCTTTTAAGGCCTCTATCTTTCTTACCATATCCGGAATCTTGCTTCTTGGAACGACAATATCCTCGTTAATTTTATCAGGACCATATTGGAACAGGGCTGGGGAAATCGCCTTTCGGGCTTTCCAGAGCTTCTCAATATCCTCTTTTTTTCGGGCGATGTTCGTGTCTATGGCGCCTTGAGATACGCACACCGTTTTTAATTGTTCTATGAGCGTATCCACCTCTTCTTCTTTTCCATCCACCTCTATGAGCAGCAGCGCTCCGGCTTCAACGGGCATCTTCATTTCAAGGTAACGTTCCACACAACGGATCGAAGCATTATCCATAAATTCTATTGTCCGCGGAACGATGCCGCGCCTTATAATTTCCGAAACGGTTTCCGCTGCCGGTCCCATACGATCAAAAATGGCTGTCATGGCGCGTACCGTCTCAGGCAGGGGTATGAGCCTTAATGTCATCCGGGTAATTATCCCGAGGGTTCCTTCGGATCCGATGAGAAGTCTGGTCAAATCATAACCGACGACGCCTTTAGCGGTCTTTACACCAGCATGTATGATTTCGCCCGTTGGAAGTACAGCTTCCAATCCCAACACATAATCCCTGGTAACACCATATTTCACCGCTCTGGGGCCCCCAGCGCATTCTGCCAGGTTCCCACCCAGGGTGGAAAAGTCGGCGCTCGAAGGATCCGGGGGATAAAAAAGTTTTTCTTTTTCAACAGCCCGGTGAAAGCGACCTGTCACAACACCGGGTTCAACATGGGCGATAAGATTGTCTTTGTCAATTTCAAGGATACGGTTAAAGCGGCTCATCACCAAAACAACTCCCCCTTCGACAGGAAGAGATCCTCCGGTCATTCCCGTACCGGACCCCCTCGGGATCACAGAGAAACGATCTGAGTTGGCCAGATGTAATATTGCGGATATTTCTCTGGCATCCCCTGGAAACAGAACAGCACTGGGAAGGTAACTACGAGCAGTCGCATCGTATGCATAGCAAATCAGATCCTCTTTCTCCCGACTACAATGAGGTTTGCCCACGATGCTTTCTAATTTTTTGAACGTCATGTCCATCAGCGCCATTTTATCACATCCTTCTATGGAAGTTTACCACATATAGTAGTTCTTTAAAATTGAATTTTATGCTTTTTTTGATAAAATCTTTTCCATTTTACCACAAAGGCACCAAGACACGAAGAAAGAATAATTAATATAAATATCATTAAATAATGGGGGGAAATTTAGGAGGGTTAAAATTTGCCAGATTCGAGTTTTTGACAAAGAAATTCCACCTGCTTTTGAATGGGGCCATTTTCTTTTATTTCCCGTTCAACAGCGCCGATGGAATGAAGTGCGGTGGCATGATATCTGTTGAAACTTCTCCCGATTGCCTGAAGCGGGGCATCGGTATATCTTCGCGATAGATATATTGCGATCTGCCGGGGTCGAACAATGGATTTTTTACGAGAACTCGAAACAATGTCTTTGACGGAAATACGATAATATTTACACACAAGTTTTTTTACGGCGTCTATGGTGATACTCTCTCTGTTGCGTACGATGTTCTTGACGACACTTTCAGCCAGTCCAAGGTCAACAGGCATTCCCAAGAGTGATGATTTTGCAGTAACCCCGATGAGGCCGCTCTCGAGCTGCCTCACATCATCTGTGAGTTCACTGGCTAAGTAATGGATGACGTCTTCGGGTATTTTACACCGATTCAGCTTTGATTTTTTCTGTAGTATTCTGACCCTCGTCTTGAAGCTTGGTGGGTCAATATTTGAAATAAGTGCGCATGAAAGACGCGATCTCAATTTATCATTGAGTTTCGGAATGTCCGCTGGTAGACAACAACTTGAGAAAATTATTTTCTTGTGGGATTCAAACAGCGTGTCTAGTGTCAATGCGAGCTCGATCTGAGTTCGTTCCTTACCGCTCAGATAATGAACATCCTCAAGGAGTAATACATCACATTGATTTCTATATTTTCCCTTAAAGGAATCGATTGCGTTGTGGCGAAAAGCATTAACCATTTCATTGCTAAAATCTTCGGCAGTCGTATAATAAACACGATCCGTGGGATGTTCAGACAATATGTAATTCCCGATGGCCTGTGAAAGATGGCTTTTCCCCATCCCGGTTCTTGACAATAAAAATAACGCATTCTGTAAACCCTTCTTTCTCGAAGCCAGTGAAAGGGAAGCCGAAAAGGCAAAGTCATTGCTACCACCGACCACAAACTGATCAAAGGTAAAATCTTTTCGTAAAAGCCTGCCGTTGTGTGGGCGAACATCTATATTGGGAAGCGGCAGTTGAAAATCTTCGTTTTCTTTTTTTGGGGGAGAGGCATTTGTCGCCGAGACCTCGATTGAAAATCGGCATGGTCTTCCAGCGGCTCTGGTGATTTCGGACTCTATCAGATCTCCATAATGGTCCAGGACCCGTTTTTTGGAAAAAAAGTTGGGGGAAGCAAGGGAAAAACCGTTATCATCGCACCTTGTAAGTTTCAGCGGCTCAATCCACATCTTGAAACGGTGACTGGGAACACGTAATTTAATTGCGGCTTTTGCCTCTTTCCAGATCGACTTCATACGAATTAATAATCTCAGTTATGGAATTAGAATTAACTTGTTGTTTAAGGGTGAAACTACTGACAAAGTATCGAAATTAATGTTTTTGGGAGTATTACTCTAGATTATGAAGAAACTACTGTGCAAGTTGAAGCCAACCTAAAGGATCTTTCTTTATATGTCAAACCCGATAAATCCGGTTTATCGTCTATTTATCATAAAGTTATTAACAGTCTTTATATCTACGATAATATTATCATTTTTTTCATTGAAAATTTAACTGCTTTTAAATACAACCTTTTTTAAATGGCTATTTTTCTATAAGCATTTTAAGCATATCCATAGTTATCAACAGAATATCTACAATAATGTTTTTTCACAATATCTCCATATTTCTTCTATTTTCTTTTATTTTTATATTTTTTTTACATTCTATTTTTCAAAATCCAATTGCAGAAAAAACAATAATTATAGATTTTGGGGAATTTATTTGAAAAATATTTTTATTATCTATAGTATAATTAAGTTTTTTTCATTTCATCGTTTAAAAAACTATTTCGTGTCCATTCGGAAATCTATATTGGGCACAAATTACGTTTCCAATGCAGAAATTAGCAATTTTTCGCAAGGTCAAGTCGAAGATCCCGGACTTTGAGCGGGGGAAACCAAGGAATTACGCGGAGGCGTACAAGTGGTACGCCGCACAAGTAATTCCGCAGATTGACGCAGAGATTGCGGAAAAGGGCCATTTCTGGATGGAAACTATTTAAGGATATGCTTAATGCTTGATCATCGCCCCATTATTGGAATTACCCTGGGAGATCCTGTTGGGATCGGTCCGGAAATTATTCTCTTGTCCCTTTGTAAACCTTCAATTTATAAAATTTGCAGGCCACTTGTGATTGGAGATTTCCGAATTCTGGACGCCGTGAAAAAATGTATGCAGGGCAGCCTTCACATTGAATCTGTCAACGACCCGGATGAAGGCAGATACAAATTAGGAACCATCGATGTGCTGAATCTTTCAGAAATCGTTCCGGATAAAGTATTATGGGGCAACCCCACAGTTGAAACAGGGAAGGCAATGATACGCTATGTCAAGGCTGCGTCTGATTTGGCAACAAAAGGGCGGATTGCAGCAATGGTAACCTGCCCCATAAACAAAATGGCGATGCAGATTGCCGGATTTCACTATAACGGACATACCGAACTTCTGGCTGAACGAACAAAGTCTAAAAATTTTGCCATGATGCTTGCCGGAAACAGACTTCGTGTCGTCCTTGTAACCATCCACGTTCCCTTAAAAGAAGTTCCTTCATTACTTTCAATACAAAACGTATTGCGGACCATAAAATTAACCTGGCAGACGCTGCATGAACGGTTTGGTATAAAAACTCCCCGCATTGCTGTCGCAGGGCTAAATCCCCATGCAGGAGAAGGTGGATTGTTCGGAAACGAGGAAAATAAAATTATTATACCGGCTATCCATGAGGCCAGAAATGAAGGATTTGATGTTACCGGAACACTACCCCCCGATACTGTATTCTATCACGCCGCAAATGGACGTTATGACGCAGTCGTATCCATGTATCACGATCAGGGGCTGATCCCGTTTAAACTTATACACTTTACTGATGGGGTGAATATTACTCTAGGGCTTCCAATCATCAGGACATCTGTTGATCACGGCACGGCCTATGATATTGCCGGAAAAGGTACTGCCGATCCTGGAAGCTTGATCGCGGCAATAACCATGGCGGCACAACAGGCAATTGGCGCAAGGAAAAAACAACATCACTTTAGCGAATGATGAATACCGATAAAATAATTATACGGGGGGCAAGACGTCATAACTTGAAAAACATTGATGTTGAATTGCCTCGGAATAAACTCATTGTAGTTACCGGTCTTTCAGGATCAGGCAAGTCAACACTCGCTTTTGACACCCTTTATGCTGAAGGACAGCGAAGGTACGTAGAATCCCTGTCTACTTATGCACGTCAGTTCCTCGAACGTATGGAAAAACCCGATGTGGAAACCATCGAGGGGTTATCGCCGGCAATTGCAATTGAACAGAAAACCGCCAGTCACAATCCTCGATCAACAGTGGGGACGGTGACGGAAATCTATGATTATCTCCGCCTCCTCTTCGCAAGAACCGGAACTCCCTATTGTTATAAATGTGAAAAGCCGATTACCGCTCAAACACTCGATCAGATCGTCGACAGGGTTATGTCACTGAACGAAGGCACCAGAATTATGATTCTGGCACCCATTGTCTCCGGCCAGAAAGGCACCCATGATAAACTTTTTAAACAGCTTAAAAAGGAAGGCTTCGCCCGCGTCCGTGTCGATGGGAAACCCTTGGAAATTGAAGCGGTCGGCAGATTGGATAAGAATAAAAAGCATGACATCGACGTGGTTGTGGATCGCCTGGTTGTTAAAGAAAAGATTCGAAACCGTCTTGCGGATTCAATAGAACTTGCCATGTCACTGTCAAACGGCCTTGTTACGGTGGACATTCCGGATGGGAAACCGGTTTTATTTAGCGAAAAATCAGCGTGCATAACCTGTGGAATAAGCTATCCGGATTTCACACCGGCAAGTTTTTCTTTCAACTCTCCCCAGGGCGCCTGTCCGAAATGTGACGGCCTGGGTTCAACAACTGAATTTGATCCTGATCTTATTGTTCCGAACCACGAACTCTCTTTAAGGGAAGGAGCCGTTGCTTTGTGGGCCAATAGAAATACCGTCCATTTTATTGAATTTTTAGACGCACTCACCGCCCACTATGGTGTCGATATTTATACCCCTTACAAAGATCTTCCGAATCGATTTAAAAGCGTCCTTTTATATGGCTCACAAAATGAACGGATTACATTCTATTTTGAACGAAATAATCGTCGCTTTACCTATAAAAAATCATTTGAAGGTATTATTCCGAAACTCGAACGTCGATATCTGGAAACAGAATCTTACCAGTCCAGGGAAGAAATCAAGCAGTATATGAATTTTCGGTCCTGTCCCGAATGCCAGGGTGCCAAATTAAACAGGGCCAGCAGATCTGTTCGCGTGGGCGATCTAAGCATATTCGAAATAACACAACTTTCAGTAACAAGCGCCCGATTTTTTTTCAACAAACTTAAACTGACCGGCAAAAAAAAGATTATCGCAGCAAGGATTCTAAAAGAAATCAATGAACGACTTGGTTTTTTGGAAAATGTTGGGCTTGGGTACCTTACCATCGACAGATCAGCATCCACTCTTTCCGGTGGGGAAAGCCAGCGAATACGGCTTGCTACGCAAATTGGGTCAAAGCTGACCGGCGTTCTTTATGTCCTTGACGAACCGAGCATAGGTCTTCACCAAAGAGACAATCAGCGTCTTCGAGAAACCCTCTTTCAAATGCGCAATCTCGGGAATACGGTTATTGTGGTCGAACACGATGAAGAAACCATACGCGCCGCAGATCATGTTGTCGATATGGGACCCGGGGCAGGGATTAAGGGTGGATATGTGGTTTTTTCCGGCCCACCGAATGCACTTTTAAACGCGGAAGAATCATTGACCGGGCAGTATCTTTCAAGCCGAAAAAGCATCCCGGTCCCATCTAAACGACGACCCGGTGTTCATGAAAAAATCATTCTCCAAGGCGCGTCTCAAAATAACCTCAAGAATATCCGGGTAGAGTTCCCTTTGGGATGCTTTATCTGTGTAACCGGGGTATCCGGCTCTGGCAAATCGACACTTGTTCTGGAAACCCTCTATCGCGCACTTGCCCAGCGGCTTTATCATGCCAGGATGCCGGCAGGTACATTCGACAGCGTATTGGGCATTGAGTATATTGATAAAGTTATCCATATCGATCAGTCTCCCATTGGCAGAACCCCCCGTTCCAATCCCGGAACATATACCGGTGTTTTTACGTTTATCAGAGAACTTTTTGCCAAAACACCTGAAGCACGAATGAGAGGTTATAAGCCCGGCAGATTCAGTTTTAACGTAAAGGGCGGAAGATGCGAAGCCTGCCGTGGAGACGGCATTATAAAAATAGAAATGCACTTTCTACCGGACGTGTATGTCACCTGTGATGTTTGCCACGGAAAAAGATACAACCGTGAAACCCTTGAAATCAAATATAAGGGAAAAAATATTGCAGACATACTTGGCATGACTGTAAATCAGTCATTCAGGTTTTTTGAAAGAATAAGTAATATCAGAAAAAAATTACAGACCCTCATTGATGTCGGTCTGGGATACATTCATATCGGTCAACCGGCGACAACACTATCCGGCGGTGAAGCCCAACGGGTCAAACTGTCTCGGGAACTGGGCAAAAAAGCGACAGGAAGAACCGTCTATATTTTAGATGAACCCACCACAGGACTTCACATGGATGACATCCGAAAATTACTAGATGTGTTGTCAAGGCTTGTGGACGAAGGGAATACGGTAATTGTGATCGAACATAATCTGGATGTCATTAAAACTGCGGATCACCTCATCGACCTTGGGCCTGAAGGTGGTGATGAGGGGGGAAATGTTGTCGGATTCGGCACACCGGAAGAAATTGTAAGCGTAAATGGTTCTTATACCGGAGAGTTTTTAGCAAAAGTTTTATAAGCGCCTGACGGTAAAATAAAATAGGGCTGAACCTTAAATGGCACAGCCCTATTTTTTTAAAAAATGTGTTGTTCTTATTAATGACCGCCAGCGCCAAACAGCCCGGCAATCGTCGCTGCCTGGGGATGGGCATAGATAAGAATCAGTGCAACAACTAGTGCATAAATACACAGTGATTCAATCATAGCAAGACCGATCAGCATGGTGACCGTTACCTTACCGGATGATTCGGGGTTCCTGGCTATACCTTCAACGGCACCCCTTACACCAATTCCCTGACCAATACCGCAACCAAAGGCTGCAATCCCGACGCCGAAACCAGCTGCAGTCACGCAGGCAATGAAAAATTGTAATGCTTCTGCACCCATAATCTACTCTACCTCCTTTATTAAGGTTTTTTATGCTTCTTCCATTTTCCCATTAAAAAACAAAAAGCATATTATTATATATTTCTTTTCATTATACGTTTAAATTAATGTGCATGCTCTATTGCACCGGCAAAATACATGGTTGAAAGTAAGTAAAAAACAAAGGCCTGTACCAAGGCAACAAAAATACCGAGAACCATTATCGGCAGTGGCGCAAAAAAGAGTCCGGCCAGCATGAAAAGGATTCCCAAAACCAGCTCATGGCCCATCATGTTTCCGAAAAGACGAAAAGTAAGAGACAGAATACGTGCCAAATGTCCTATGATTTCAATAGGAAGAATAAGAGGAACCATCCACCATACGGGTCCGAGAAAGTGTTTAATATATTTAGCACCGTGATATTTAATGCCGATAACGTGTGTAAACAGAACAACAACAAGAGCACATGAAAGGGTTGTGTTTAGATTGGCGGTCGGTGGAAAAAATCCGGGCACAAGTCCCATTATGTTACAGGCAAAAATATAAATAAAAATCGTGGCGAGAAGTGGAAAAAGCCAGCGCCCTTCTTCTCCGGTAATATCAATGGTGAATTCTTCGAGTCCTGAGATAATAATCTCCAACACATTTTGTATTTTCGAAGGAACCAGATTTACACTCTTTGCCCCGGCGATTCCAAGTACAATCAGCAAGACCATCACCACCCAAGAATAGATGATGTGGGGATACGCATGGGCAAAATGTCCAAGACCGAACATTTCAAACAGCTTTACAAAAAATAGATAGGGATGTTCCACCTTATGTTGCCTCCTTGAAAATTAATTTGGTTAATTCACAAAAAGTGGCGAGCGTGATACTGGCCACCACCACCGAAAGTCCAACAAAAAGACCCAAAGGGTCAACAAAATGCTCTGATATGAGAACAAATATGATAAGCCCGCTGACAATGAAGCGCATATAATATTTGCCCAATATTGCCCTGATAGACGCCAGATGGGGGGGACTAAACGCTTTTTTAAGTGTCCGATACAACAGATGAAAGTTGATCGTTACAATCAGGCCCCCAAAAACAATTCCCCTCGCGAAATCAGACGGCATAAGAAAAAACCCGATCATGCTGGCAAAAAAAAACAGGATCCAATTTGTACGCATTACAAATTTAAAAAGGCGCTGTTGAATTTCCACACTCAAAATATCCGTTAAAGTTTTCTGCTCTTTTTTATTGCAATTCCGATGTTCCTGAATCCCGCAGCGATCCCAAGCCCAAGGCAGATAAGTGTAAACCATGGTGTTGTGTTAAATACTTTTCTGTCAAGGTATACGCCGATAGCCAGGCCGATAAAGATGGAAAGCGCTACTGACAAACCGATGCTGCTATAGTATGCCAATTCCTTTATGGAACGTTTGGTTTCCCTCTTCATGAAAAAGAACACCTTCTTGGGCAATAAAATCCCTGTCAAAAATGAGATCTATCAAGGACGTTGTGCATCTAACACATGAATTTTCCCAAGTCAATGCAAAAAGTGCTAAAATTTCGAGATCGGGGTATAAAATTGAAACTATAATTTAATGATGCTGGCATCAAAAACCGGACCATCCAGACACGCATGCAGGTAAGCCTCTGCGGGTCCTTTTTTTTCAACCGCACAACCAAGGCAGGCCCCCATGCCACACGCCATGGCAGTTTCAATGGAAACCTGACACGGCACGGTAAACTTTTCAGCGATACCCACGACACACTTTAACATGTCCAAAGGTCCGCAGGCGTATATAATATCCGGTCTGCCTTTCTTTGCAGCGACTTCTAAAGGATGGGTTATAAAACACTGGTCCCCTTCACTTCCATCATCCGTGGTAAGCAGTATTTTCATCCCAATATTTAAAAACGCATCCCTGCATAACAGGTCATCTTTTGATCTTCCACCCAAAAAAACCTTACATTTTTTAGGTTCGACACCTTTTGTCCACAAATATGAGGCCAGAAAAACCATGGGTGCGACACCAATGCCGCCCGCAACAATATATATGGTCTTATGATGATTAGAAAAAGTGAAACTATTGCCCAAGGGGCCGAAAATATCTACCATGTCATCGGTTTGAACCCTGGAGAGTTTTTTTGTACCCTCCCCAACCACCTTGTAAAGAACTTCAATCCCTATGGTTTGGCCATTATCAGATATAAGCTGATGAATGGAAAAGGGACGACGCAAAAAAGGGGTGACCTGGTCCGGAAAACGGAGCATGATAAATTGGCCGGGTTTAGCATCTTTATATTTATCATGGCAGTTTAAGCCGATTCGATAATATTCCGGCCCAACTTTGCGGTTCCACAAAACTTTAACGTTTTCTTGATACATATTATCCTTTTCCAATATTAAAACAATAGCTTCATTTTACGCTATACAATCTCTTGTGATGAAAATTTTTCGGCATGTGTCTGCTCTTTCTATCAATCTCTAAACTACTCAAACAGTACACGCTTTTAAATAAAGATCATCCATTGTGCTTACAGAGAAGACGTTAAAAAAAATTCCCGCAACCCGTTATTTAAGGCCGATCAAGGCTGCAAACCTTCCGGTGGTCCCCTCTCCGCGAAAGGAATAAAATCGGTTTGGATCACACTTTGTACACATCCGACTTAAATCCACATTTTCAACTAATACCCCTGCTTCACATAACTGGTCCCGGCTGATAGACCAGAAATCAAAATGATTGGTATTCTTTTTGTACTTCCAAAACACCTCTGGGATCTCTTTTTCGTAGTTTACGAATTCGGCACAACATGGGCCGAGAGACGGACCGATCCCTGCAATAATATCACGAGAACGGCATCCGAAGCTTTTTTCCATCACCGATAATGTGCAACCAATAATATTGTTTGTGCTGCCACGCCACCCAGAGTGAACATTTGCCACCACTTGCCGAACCGGATCGTAAATTAATATCGATTGGCAGTCCGCCACCTGAATGACAAGGAATTTTTGATGGATATTTGTCACTATTGCATCCGCTTGAAATCTACGCTCAGAATCTATTCCCAAAATGTCAGTCTGACGATCCAAAATTTCCGAATGTTCGCCTTCAAAACAGTCGGCGGTATCAAACACCTCATAAGAATTATGTTCTTTTGCAAATACAACGATTCGCCTTCCGTGGACCTGATCTAAAAAGACAAGGTTTTTTTCATTGATGCATCGAGAAATGATTTTTCTGTTTTCTAATACCGTTCGGTCATTGTCTCCAACGCCGAAACCCACATTCAGGCTTCGGTAAGGTCCTTTGCTTTTTCCGTTGTTCCTGGTGAAAATTCCATGCAGGATACCCGAAACGCCTGCAAGTTTCGGAAACTCTAAAAATGAGACGCCATTTTTCTGCTTTATGATCACAGCCGAATTCCCTTGAGCCGATGCGCTTTTGTAAATTTACGTTTATTGTACATTCCGATAACGTTTTATAATCCTTTGTATGATCTGGGAAGTCGAAATACCAGGAACAACTTTGACTCGAACCACCTTACCCCCATAGGTTTTAACAACATCAGACCCAATGATCTCCGCTTCCTCCCAGTCGGCACCCTTTACAAGTATATCCGGTTTAATGGCACGTATAAGCGATAGCGGGTCAGGCTCATCAAAAATCGTTATATAATCCACACACGCCAATCCCGCCAAAACTTCAGCCCTATGTTCCTGACCCACGATGGGCCTGTTGTCGGGTTTTATTGATTTTACGGATGCATCGGAATTTAATCCTAAAACTAAGACATCCCCTTTTGACCGGGCAGCGGCGAGATATCGCACATGCCCCACATGCAAAATATCAAAGCATCCGTTTGTAAAAACAATTCGTTTCCCGGATTCCCGCAAGCCTTTTAACGTTTGAATCAGATCTGATAATTTTAAAATTTTAGATTTCATAATTTTAGGTAACTTCTTAAAAAACGATGGAGACCACTGGTGATAAAATGTAAAAGATATGGCTTGTCTGAGCGTGTTAGTGAGCCTTAAGAAAAAACAGCGAATCAAGATAATCTATCTTTTAAACATATAAACATCAAGTTAAGCAATGATGATGGAAAGGATAGGCTACTGTTTTTTCTTTAGGCTTACTTGCATGCGAGTTCCAGATCTTTTACATTTTATTATCAGTGGGCGCCCCCCAGAACTTAATGATAAGTTACAATTTTTTTTAATCTTCAATCACATGGCCCTTGCCAGAGTAAGCACATCAACATGGGCCGCGCCATCTTTCAATAGAACTTTTGTACATTCATTTGCAGTTGCTCCAGTGGTATAAACGTCATCCACAAGCAGTATTTTTTTTCCCATAATTTTAGGCGAATCATTAACACTGAAGGCATTTTTAATGTTTTGCAAACGCTCCTTACGTCCCAAACCTGTTTGAGGTTCCGTCCATCTTTTTCTCACAAGAACATCTCCGGCAACCGGTATAACCGGCAACGCGCTATCCAATGTTTCAGCAATAAATGCCCACTCTTTTACGAGAAGAAAAGAAGGGTTAAAACCTCGAATCCTGAGCTTTCTTTTATGGAGGGGCACCGGTACGACCAGGTTTATGGTGTTCTTGCGCCAATAACGGTAAAAGGCGGTAAACAAAAGCACGCCAAGCGGTCTCGCCAGTTGAATTTTCCCTTTATACTTCAAACAATGGATCGCAGCCATAAGCGCCTTATCATATACCCCCGCTGATCGTGCCATTCCATATTTTTTGGGAATATCGAGACACTCACCACAGTGGTGATCCTCCCCTTGCCTGCTTTTAAAAACAACGCCGCATGTTGAGCATATGGGGGATTCAATGGCCATAAATGTAACAGAACAATTCGTGCACAAAAATGGTGACATAAGTGTCACAAAGAGTCTTATGTCAGTGCTCAAACAATTTTCAACATGATCGGCTGTTAAAGCGGTTTCTTGAAAAAATCCTTCCGAAATGAAAGCGCCTTGCTCCCTCCCGTTTAAAACCTGCAAAAGCGTTTTTAAGCTTCTATTGTGCCGCTTACGGGTCTGGAAAAAAGATCCGCACACCAGACACCGTGTTGGGAAAACCGCGTCTTTCACTGCGTCGGCCACGCGGATCCAGAGGTGGCCTGGCCTAAGTAAAAATCCTGGCCCAGATGACCAAGCTTTGGTTATTCCCAGAGGGAATTTGCTTTGTTGAAAGTTCATTGACTTATTGAAATGCCAAATAACAAACAATTTTACAATGACCAAAATTCGAAAATCCAAACATTGTCTCGTCTTAGAAGGTTTTGGTCATTGAATACTGGAATTTGAAATTTATTTGTAATTTGGTGCTTGGAATTTGTATTTTTAGGTACAAAACTCCAATGCCTCATCCATTATCTCTGCCCCCCAGCGATGCGGGATCTTCAATGGTCACTCAAGATTAGGTTTTCAATGTCACAATAAAATAGAATATTACCTGAATCTTGCATATGCAGTAAACTCATCCCTTGGAAAATTAAGGCATTATTCAGATAACCGTCTCTGTCTGAACGCTTCATACATCACCACCGCCCCTGCTACGGATGCATTGAGAGAATCTAACGGGCCGGTTTGGGGAATGGAAAGTAACACATCGCAATGCTTTTTTACTAGCGGACGGATGCCTTTATCCTCTCCCCCGATGACAATCGCATTAAATCCTTTCATATCACAGGTAAATATCGTTTCGTCTGAGACCCTATCCATACCGGCAACCCAATAGCCGCTTTCTTTTAACCGCTTAATTGTGTTGACCATGTTTGTTACTCGCGAAAGACAAATATGCTCCAAAGCGCCTGCAGATGCCTTGGACACTGTCGGTGTGGGCAGGGCCGATCTATCTTTGGGAATGATAACGCCATTCATGCCAACACAAAGTGCCGTCCTGATCAGGGCACCGAGGTTATGCGGATCCATAATATTGTCAAGTAACAGTAAAAAGGGAATTGATTTTCCGTTTTGGGTGCTGCTCAGTATTTCTGAGACATCGACAAAAGGATACGGGCCTGTTTTGGCTCCCACGCCCTGGTGATGATCCGTGCCGGATATAGATTTTAGATATAACGGATTAGACGCTTGTACAGATATTTTTAGAGAATCCGCCAGCGCTATAACCCTCTCAAGACGCTTTGAAATTTTTTCTTTCGTGATGTAGACCTTA
>JBFESJ010000080.1:0-14258 GCA_041548585.1 Desulfobacterales bacterium
AGACCGCGGCTCCCGCGTGTTTTTCGCGGGAGAACGCGGAGGGGGCAGGAATGCCACCGCTGCTAAGTCATTGAAATGACCAGACACGTAGACACCGGAGTGAAACGGGGGAGCACATCCCTTGAACACGTATATATGTGTTTACAATAAAAACTCCCCGACCCCTGAACTTAAATTGTCTTATACCTTTAAACCTCTTTAAGGCAATAAAATCGTGTAACGATTTTATGAAACTCCCGAAGGTTTACCTTCGGGATCTAATCCGCCACACAGCATAGGCGGACAAGTAAGCGAAAGGTTTATCCGCCTCACCGCCAGCGGCATCTTCGACTGGAGGGTTTATCCGCCTCTGGCGGGCTAAAATTCCTATCCCCGCAGCCCCGCAAGCGGGATTTCCGCTTCGCTCCAACAAGCAGCGGGGAATTCAAATTTAAATAACCTGACCAGATCGGTAGAAATGAATGTAAACAGGAATGCCGCAGGTTGAAACGGTCAATTTAGGTTTTAGAATCGCTATAATATTTTAATATATCACAAATTCGGTGGGCAATACAAACGGGGTCTCAAATTTTATGAAAAGGTCTTATTGAAGTGGATATTGATATGACAGTGTCAAAAATTGCTCGCATGGATTTTCAAGGTCTACATGGGGGTGTTGTCAGCCTGTCCCTGTCGCTGACGGATCTTCTCGAACGCACCTTCAATGGCTTGCTTTAACACTTCAATTTTGACCGGCTTGGCAAGATGACCATCAAAGCCGGCCCCATTAAGCTGATCAGATGCTACTTCTGCAAGGTATCCGGAAAAAGCATAAATAACAACTGTTCCGTTTACTTCTCTGATCCGCTTACACAATTGCGTACCGTCCATCTCCGGCATCATTAAATCAGTTATAATCAGCGGAAACACTTCTTGTTGTGATATTTCCAAGGCTTCATTCGCGTTTTTCGCGAGTTTAACATCGTATCCCAGCCTCACAAGCATTTTTTTCATTGAATCCCTTTGAAGATCATCATCATCGACAAATAGAATTTTTTTTGAGAGTCCTGTCATTTGAGCTTTCCCTGTCAGCGAGCTCAGCATATGACCTTCGACAGCTTCCTATAAACTAACATTTAAAACCGTCATTCGGCCTTTTGATTTTCGCGAATACGCACCAGTTCCACACCCATGTCCCAACATAGCGCAACAAATACTATCCATACCATTCCCCACAAAAGGATAAAAGTATAAAATGGATAAAAATGAAAAAAACAGGTAAACATACCGAAATATAACAACAATTTCACGATATCACCTCCTTTAAAAGAAAAAACCCATCCTCTCAATAAGAATGAGCTCTGGTGTTCAGCGTATCCACTTGTCGGGCAACCCCGCCGCCCATGATGACCGGGCCGATGGCTTTGCGTCCCACTCTTTCGAGAGGTTTGCCTTTTTCACAACAATATAGATTTGCTATCGGCACAACACCCGTAAAAGTTTAGCCCATCGCCATATATTTTGCGATGATCCCTTACTGTTTAACGCGTACGGGAAGTAATTCGATGATTCTACATTGCCCCCTTTTTCTCGGTCGGGGTTATAAATTATTCGAATTTCAATACTTTTTCTTTAAAAATGCTGATATATGTGATATTATAATTAATATTAATCCGACAACGGAGAAAATCCAACATGCCCAAATCAAAAATGACACAACTAAAAGACCAAATGTCCGCTTTTATCGGACTCAGCGAAAAAGAAGTTATCGAAATTTTCAGTCGGGCAACGATTAAGAAATTGCAGGCGGGTGACAGTTTGTTGAAGCAAAGCGATACCGAACAAATGGCATTCGTCATTTTGGACGGAAAGATAAGGATTGTTCAAAACCCGAAAGAACGCCCCCAAGCCATTGCCACTTTATCAAAAGCGGACTGGATTGAAGGGACGGTCTTGACAGGCGACCCGTTACGAATGACATCCGCCATTGCCGCTGAACCGACACGTGTCATGATTTTGGACAAGACGACCATTGACAGCCTGAATGAAAAGACACAGCTCTCCATTTATAAACGCCTGGCACATCTATTTACCGAACGCATCCACCAACTCCAGAAAAAGGAGAGCAATCTGATCATAAAGAATGAGCGGTTGAGAGAAGATATGTTTAATTATCGTTCTCAATTCAAAACAGATTTTCACCATTCAGAAATGATCAAGGGCATTATCAACAAAGTCCCGCGATTGCCGGCGTTTGCAACAACATTGTCCAGTCAAGTTTTTACCAGGGAAATCGTGGATCAGATCAAACGAGACCCTGCTCTCGTTGCCATCGTATTGAAAACCATTAATTCGGCATATTACAGTTTTCAGAAAAAAATTTCCGATATTCACCATGCCGTTGTTCTACTTGGATTTGAACAAATATACCAGATCGTCGTCTCCGAAGGTATTCGCCGCACCATGCCGAATACGGCAAACTTCAAGGCACTTCATCTTCATTCTGAAATCATATCGCACATCGCATTCATGCTCTCTTTAGAATCTCGCAATGGTCATCCGGCCGAAATGGCCTCTCTTGGACTACTTCACGAAATTGGCCAAATTGTCTTCCAGTTACTCAAAGATCAGAACCCCAAGCTTGCAGCACTTATTGACATCCTGGATCAGGCTCAATTGGGATCACTTTTGCTCAAGGCGTGGAATCTACCGGATGTTTTATGGAAAACCGTCGAATTTCAGTCCTATCCTGAATTCTCTTCACCGCATCATGTTCCAGAGGAGTTAAGGCAAAACGTTACATTGCTGTATCTTAGTCATCTTTGCTATGATGTGTTTCAGGGCAAAAAAGAACACGCGCTGCCAATAACGTTTTTTGATGAATACACAGCACTGACGAACTGGAGAGGATTGACCCTCGATGAAATCGCCGTGAATCGGCTACTCCCGGCACTGGTCAAAAAGAGAAAAACGTATCCCTTGCCCTTGCGGCAGTTGATCGATAAACAGATTAAAACCTAATTTGAAAATGAACGGCTAAAAATGTGGTTGAGAACAAAAAATAAAACAGGTGCTATTATGAACTGGATGACAGTCAAGAAGATCATTCCGGTGATCCTCTTTATGGTTTCTTTCATCATGACAGCTTCTATTGAAGCTGTTTTTGCTGACACGCGATATGTTTCTGATCAGCTCATCATTTCCATTCGCGACGGACAGAACCCAAGTGATACAGTTTTGGGATATATTAAAACAGCGACACCGGTAGATGTGATCGAGGAGAATGGAGATTATTCAAGGGTAAAAACGGAAGACGGCATTGAAGGCTGGGTCCAGACAAAATACATCGTTTCAGAAAAACCCAAAGCCCTGATCATTCAAGATCTGAGAAACGAAATAAAGAAGTTGGACAAAGACATTGCGTCGTCAAGAGATATGCAAGGCGACTATTCAAACACGTTATTGGAAACAAAGAAAATGTACGAAAGAAAGATCAGGGAGTTAAAAGAGGAAGTAAATATAAATCAAAAATTTGCCGCAAAAGCAAAGCGTGACCTCATACAGCTCAATAATAAATTTAAAAAGCTCCTCAGCCATTCAGAAAGCACAGATGAACTGATCACGGAAGCAGAAAAGTTGAAGAAATTAAACACACAATTGAATACCGAAATCAAAAGCCTTAAAAAACAGTATAAAAGTCCCTTGAAATCGAGAGGTATCCAATCTTTTTTTGCAGGAGCCGGGGTTCTTCTCCTTGGATACCTGCTCGGAGGATCAGCCAAAAAAAGGAAGCGATCCAGATTTGTTTGATCTGTTTGACATGTTTTTGACGCGCCTTACGCTATACTTTAAAATAAGAACTCCGCCGGCTGGACCCCGTGGGTAGAAGGGTGCAGACTCTTAACAATGCTTCGCCGGAATTCGCCGGACTGCGCGTCGCGTTCTTCCAGATCCGCCACCCCCTTTTTTGAATACCCCCCCTGCCCGTCTGCTGCCAACAGCATAACCGTGGGCCGCGTCACATCGGCTGATTTGCCGTTATTCATCACCAGTGCCAATTCGCCGGTGTCCAGTTCTAGAAGTGAGCCAATGGGATAAACCCCGACCATATTTATGAACGCCTTGAGGAGGATCGGATCGAAATCCGTTCCTGAACGGCCCAGCATGTAGCCGAGGGCCTGATCTTGCGTAAGTGCCGAAGATCGATAATTTCGAGGGGAAGTAATGGCATCGAAGACATCTGTAATGGTCAGAATCCGCCCAAACAGGCTCACGGGTCTTTTCCGATAGGTTTTGGGGTAGCCCGAAAGGTTATATTTCATATGGTGCTCAAACGGGGGAAGGAGGATTTTTGACTTGAGATCTCGGGTGGTTTGCAATTTGATGATTTGGGCGACACTGTATATGGTGTGTTTCTTCACTTCCTCGAATTCGTTCTTGTTCAGCTTTCTGGGCAGACGGATGATTTCAACGGGCACATCGAGCTTTCCCAGATCGTGAAAAAGCCCACATATTCCCAGCCTGTGCAAAGATGTTCGTGAAATTCCGATTCGCCGTCCCAGGCACATGGAGAGTATGGCAACGTTTATGGAATGGGTAAAGGTATAGTCATCATAATCACGGATGGTACTTAGCCCCAGGACGACGGTCTCATCTTCCATAACGAGATCTACCATGTTTTGAATCACTCGCAGGGCTTTACGAACCCCCACTTTTTTTTGAGTGGTGATCTTCTCGGCCACTTCTTTGATGGAGTTCAAGGCGTAAAAGTAAGATTCTTTTGCCTTTGCTTTCCGAAGTTGTTCCTGATCCTCGGTGTCGGTCCCGGGAATCTGTTCCGAAAAACTCGGGTCTTGTTCATGGGCAACCTCCACCCACATAAACCCCTGATTCTCCAGCTGCTCAACGAACCATTTCAAAGGGTCCTTCCGGTACTCGGTGTCATTCAAAATTCGACCAAAGGCGATAACCTCTTTGGCCGAAGCCTCCCTAATAACGGTGAAAAAAGTAAGCCCTTGAAGGTCGCGCTTTTCGAAGTATTGGAGCAAGTTGTGAACAAGATTACCGATTTCGCGGCGGTAGGGCAGCTTCTCATCCTGCAGAAAAATATTGCCGCGAGAGACCTGAATGGTAATTTCATCATCATCCTCAAACAAACGTTCGACACCTCCCATGAAATCATCAATGCATTCCATCACCAACGGATTGCTGTCCTCATGGATTTTGGTCATATACACCAGTTTGTAAAAATTTCTGAGAAAATCCTCATGCAATGATCTGGATTCCGGGCTCATTGGTGATCCTTTAGGGCTTTTTTGTGGGCAGACCGAATCGTCGGGAACAGGTTCTTAGAAGCCTTCTCAAGAATTTCCACGGCTTCTTCAGTGTTCAGCTCAAGCAACGCAAGGGCGGCACCCTGCCGCCGCAGCGATCTTTCGGAACTGAAATCCCAGCCTTGACCGAGAAGGGTTTTGCTTAAAAACGGGATGGCGCGAAGGGTGACACAACGGCCGAGCGCTTTGTAACAGTTCAATATTTGATCGTCGCTTCTGTAAAGAATCTTTTTCTGCTCAAGGCAATCTAAAATCAGGTCACCGGTCTCCTCGTTTTTGTACTGTTCCAGATAGTCCCACATCATTCGCCGGATGATGAGAAGAGGGTCGTTTATGAGCGGAAAAAGTTCCTTGACCCTATTTACATCCCGTCGTGTCAAGGCTTTCAGCGCTTCCAGTCGCACCCGGCCCGATGTATGTTCTGTCATCTTGATAAGGGTTTTCAATGGTTCTTCGCCGTTCATGTGCCCAAGAATATAGACAAGCTTTTTGACCAGAGCCTCTTCCGGACGATCCAGTAATTGCTTCAAAGGATCAATGTCTTTAAGCGCCATCGATCCGATGATTTCCATGAGTTGTCGCTCCAAAGGCCCGGAAAGTTTCTCCAGTAACATTGGGCCAAGGGCAGTGATGGCGACAGGTGGAAAACGGAGAAGCAACTTTCGAAAAACGGTGAGTCGATCGGTACGCTGTTTATCAAGGCTTGGCAAAACCTCTTTGAGTGCATTGAGGACTTGGGGGTCGGCAATATCAATGAAGAACTGACGCAACAAGGGCTGGGCCCAGGGTTTTTCAGTTTTATCAGACGAATACGTTTTTTTCAAGCTCTCCAGAAAATCGAGAGCGATCTGAAATTCCCCCTGAGCAAGGGTGGCCTTGAATTCCTCCTTGATAAATTCAAGGATAATCGCGTAGTCCTCCGGCTCGTTTTGGGTTCTAAGAATCAGCTTCAGAACATCAAGCACGTCTTGTAGGTTCGTTTGGGTTTCTTCCTCGACAACCATCTCCTCGAGACGCTTCAATTCTTCCGGGGTCATTTGCCAGATGGTCCGATCCATGATCGATAGGGCCGTATCAACACCCGTGTCCCGGCCCCCCGCCGTATCGGCCGGATCTTGAGAGTCACCATCAACCGCCTCCTGTGTACCCGCCGCGCCCTGGGACATCGTGCCCCCGTCGCCATGACCGGCTTCCCCCTGCTTCTCATCTCCAGACAAACTGAAATCAGAAAAATCTTTTGCGGTGTCAGCCTTCCACAAGACATCCGTTGCCGCGTACTGCAAATGCGGTAATTCCATTTCCCACAAGGCGGTGACAAGATCTCCTTTGGGCTCTTCCTGTAGCCTTCTGTATTGATTTAGTATTTTTATAATGCCGGCAATTTCCCAAAGTTCGAGACCCTCTTGAAATTCCATCCACTGAATGCCGTCTCGAAAAAGAGGATACGCCAGTTTTTCTCTTTTGGGATCATCCAAATGAACCGTTTCATCCTCAAAAAGAAGCCGGCTCTTTTCGACATCGAATCTTAGATCGCCATAATTTCTTAGCAAGCCATCAAAGCGGGACATGACAGCTTTAAGGGAATCTTGATAGATGGCATGATTTTCAGGATACATGGTATGGTTTTTGGCAGCCATAAAAAGCAACGCTATCAAACCCTTAACAGCTTGAAGCTTTTGAGCTGTTTTCCCTTTATGGATAAAATCTTCGCCCTTTTTTATGGATTCTTCTGCCATATGTCTTCTTGTTGGCGCCATTTGTTTTTTAAAATGATAATGGGGCTGCGTCGGGTTGTTTATTGCGTCTGTTTTTATCGGGCAGGACGATTATTTTCACGAACCTTTTCCTGCGATCTTTGCCCGATCTTCTTTCCGGCAAGCATGCCGTGTATGAAAAGTATCGTCTGTCAATACCTAAGCGCCTATCCCTATTATCTGTAATAACAACATTTTTCATGAGCCGATTCCGTATGTTGTTTCACCGGCATAGTAATAACCGGCATGGATTTTAGGTGTTGAGTATGAAATCAACCGATTTTTTGATCACCACACCCAAATGGAGAACGCTCGCGGACGGTTCTAAAGGGGGGAATATTGAGCCCATGGCCCCTGTATACCTGCATAAAACAAGCTATTTTGTATGTCAAGAAAAAATTAATACAATATATGGTAGTTTAAAGGAAGATCTTGATTCAGAAGCATATCAACCACTCAACTCCGGAAGGATATCATCCATATAAAAAGAAAAGGCACCGGTGGAAAAATCTTTAAAATATCGTACAAGGACTTTCCGTACCACAGAAAAAGCCAGATCGTCCCAGGGGATCTCGCGCTCGTTAAACAGCCGGACCGATAGACTCTCATGGCCTGGATAAAACGTTTTATCCGTCAACGGACCCTGAAATATCAGGTAAACCTGGCCGATAAAGGAAAGGTTGTAAAAGGCATACGGTTCTAAAAATTGAACAGTTGCCCGGGCCTCTTCATAGAGTTCCCGTTTTGCGCCCTCTTTTACCGTCTCGCCCTTTTCATAAAATCCTGCGGGAATCGTCCATTTGCCGTAACGGGGTTCGATGGAACGCCGGCACAATAAGATGCGGTCTTTCCATGTGGGAATACACCCCACCACCATTTTGGGATTATCATAGTATATGGTCTCACAGGCATCGCATATAAAACGCGGCCGATCGTCACCTTCAGGTATGCGAAAATCCGGTTTTGAACCACAATTGCTGCAATACCTCATGTTTTTGTCAAATCCTTTCAGCGGATTGAGAGATCCACAAATTTATAACTCGAGTAATACGTACCCTGCATTCCTATACCACTTCAAGCACACATGCCATGGAAACACCGCCGCCGCCGCAAAGGGTGGCCAGCCCCAAATTCTTACCCTGATTCTTCAGGGCATACAACAACGTGACCATAATTCTGCATCCGGTCGACCCCACAGGATGTCCCAGTCCGATGCCCGAACCATTGACATTGGTGATATCTCTGTTCAGACCCAATTCCCGTTCACATCCGATATATTGTGCAGCAAAAGCTTCGTTCACTTCAACGCGTTCGAAATCGGTCATCTTCAGGTTGCCGTTCTCAAGTAAATTCTTGACGGCAGGAACCGGTGAAAGGCCCATCACCGAAGGATGACAAGCGCCTTTACCAATGGCCCGTATTTTCGCCATCGGCGCAATATTCAATTCCTTTGCTTTTTGGGCGGACATGATCACCATCCCCGAAGCGCCGTCATTGATGCCGCTGGAGTTTCCGGCAGTCACTTTTCCGGTTTTGGGAAGGAATGCGGGTGGAAGTTCTTCAAGCTGATCCAAGGTCAGTCCGGGCCTGAAATGTTCATCCTTTTTAAAGATCACCGGCGCTTTTTTTCTCTGAGGCACCTCAACAGGAACAATCTCCGCCTTGAACGACCCGTCCAGATTCGCGCGTTCGACGTTATTGTGGCTTCTCATCGCAACTTCATCCATCTCTTTCCTGGTGATACCCAGTTGATGGGCCACAAATTCGGCGGTGATCCCCATGATATAGGGCTTTCCCAAAAAAAGACTGGCCGGGGCTTTGGTGGTGTCCAGCGGTCCATCTTCGGAAAGGGGAACAATATGAGACCCGCTGTGAAGCGCATGAATCATGGCATCTACAAAGATTTGATCCTGAAGGCGACATCCCCATCGGGCCTTGGGAACGGTATACGGTACACCGGACATATGTTCGACCCCGCCGGCGAGGACAACATCGGCCATGCCGGCCTGAATCATTGCCATACCCGAAATAACGGCTTCCATGCCCGATATGCACACGCGGTTGATGGTAACGGCGGGGACGGTATTTGGCATCCCTGCCAACAACGCACCGACTCGCGCCACATTTAAAGCATCACTCGGCTCCATGCAGCATCCATAGCGTATGTCATCCAATATTTCAGGATCGATTCCAGCCCTCTTGACAGCTTCTTTCATGGTTATCGCGGCCAGTTCGGCAGCATGGCTGTCGCGAAGGGTTCCGCCAAAGGTGCCGATGGGTGTCCGGCACGCGGAAACAATAACAACCTCTTTCATGGCGTTTTCCTTTTTCGTTTTTTCGGACTGTTGCCCAAAAAAAATCGTGTAACGATTTTATGAAACTCCAGAAGGTTTACCTTCGGGATCTAATCCGCCACAACGCATAGGCGGACAAGTAAGCGAAAGGTTTATCCGCCTCTGGAGGATTTATCCGCCTCTGGAGGATTTATCCGCCTCTGGCGGCTAAAACGGAATGTTATTCTGACAATAGCTATAAACCCAAAGGACGCGTTTTCGAATCGCACAGAGCGGGCAAAAGCTGTAAATTTTATTAAAGCGAATATGTTGCAGAGTCAAGGATATTTCATATCAACCGGCCTGTGTCATCAAGTGGATTCTCAACTTTATCAGAAAATAAGCATTGACTATAAAACAGACTCATGTTTTTAAATTCGAAATACGGGTTCATTACCAAATGGGAGGGATATATGTACAAACCGGGCGCCTTTTTGATTTCTTCCGCCGCACTGACGAGTATATTCAGTTTTTTTTTCGGGGGGTATTACCGGGAAAGGGAACGCGCCTACCGGCTCTGGCTGATGTTCGTCGCTTACGGGAAAGACATGCCCTCGGACGATGAAAAACTCGATATTTGTTCCGAACTGGAATCCAGGGATCGAATGTTCTACCAGGCCAAGGGGCTCCTCGGAATTCTATTATTGACCATCGGGCTATCGTATCTGATCTTTCAGGTCTATTCCTTTTATTTCATTTTTAGATCATCGCCTTTTTATGATCCTACAGCCTTCACCGAATATCTATGGTTTAACACCCTTATCGGTTTTATCGTAATGATAAACTGCATAGAACTTCTGTACATCAGGGTTGCCGTGGACAGAATCAAAAAATTCCCATTTTTTAAAATCAGACCCAGGGTGACCGGTCAGGAGAGACTCTCCAAGGTCTGGATGGTCCTCGGGTGCTCCAAACTCAAAACACCGGAATACGCGCAAAATAAAATCCCGAAAAAATTTTATGACAATCAGAAATTCTATTCTAAAGAAAAGGACAGGGTTTGACCGCATGGAGCGAACATTGAGAATGCTCAATCGGTGAGTTCGACGTTGTCCTGATAACTGTTGTCCGCGCTGCGATATTCTCAAAAAGTAACCATCCCGCGAAATCCATATACTGCTCGACCCCGATGTGAAGATTCGGGTCAAAGGCTATGAATAATGAACCCCAACACATTGAGATCTTTGTAAAATGTTCAATTTTGTTCAAGGTCAAGGAATGCGAAAATTTTAACCACAGGAATACAACGAGTATTTCGAGGATTAAAATTTGAGCATGACACTGGAATTGGGCAAAAGAGGGCGTTTTTCAAAGGTCTCAACCTATGACGTGGTCATCATCGGCGGCGGCATCATGGGCAGCGCCACGGCATATTTTTTAAAGCGTGCCGACGAAAAGCTCGATGTGGCCGTGGTGGAGATGGATCCCACCTATACCAGAGCCTCGACCACCCTGTCCATGGCCAACGCACGGATCCAGTTCAGCCTCGAGGAGAACATCCGTATTTCCCAGTTTACCTTTGAAGTGCTGGCGCGATTCAAAGATGAGATGGCCGTTGACGGCAATCTACCGAACATCACCTTTCGCCGCGAAGGAAACCTTTTTCTGGTGGACGATGCCGGCAAAGGGATGGCCGATGCGGCAGTCTCCCTTCAGAAAAGCCTCGGCTGTCAGGTGGAATGGTGGACACCGGAAAAAATCAAAGAAAAATATCCGCTTTATGCGCCGGGCAACCTGGCGGGTGGATCCTTTGGCCCCCTGGACGGCCATTTTGACGCATACGCGTTTCTCATGGGGTACAAGGCAAAAGCCCGATCTTTGGGGGCACACTATATCAAAAACCAAGTGACCGAGGTTCTGACCGCGGGCGACAGGGTCACCGGGGTCAGATTGGCTTCAGGGGAGTCACTGCCGGCCGGTTTTGTGGTCAATTGTGCCGGTGCATGGGCCGCCAAGGTCGCCCGAACGGCCAATGTTAATCTCCCTGTGGATCCGGTCAAACGACAGGTTTTTGTGCTCGATACTGCGGTCAAACCCAAAGGCCCCCTGCCGCTGACGATTCTGCCGTCCGGGCTATATTTTCGGACAGAAACCGGCGGACGGATCTTACTGGGCAAATCCATGCCCGAAGATCCCGTGGGCTTTGACTTTTCATGGGATGACAAGCGCTTTATGGAGATTCTCTGGCCGGAACTGGCCGAGTTCGTCCCCGCTTTTGATACACTCAAGCTGCTTCGAGGCTGGGCAGGCCTGTATGCCGTCAATACCCTCGACGGCAACGCGATCCTCGGTGAGTGGCCGGAACTCAACGGGTTCTTTCTGGCCAACGGTTTTTCCGGCCATGGGCTTCAGCAAGCGCCTGCCGTGGGACGGTATATGTCCGAGCTGATCTTGAACCTGCCGCCACAACTCGATCTTTCGTGTTTTGGGGCCGAGCGGATTTTAGAAAACAGACCGCTGAGTGAAAAGGGCCTGGTATAGGCGATTATGTCTTTGGCTGGGGTGGAAACTGGGCCAAGATTTTTTCGACAGCCTCGTTTACGTTCATTGTCGTTTTTTCCGGATCCGAATGCTGAGATATTCGTCGGGTGCCGGTTCCCCGCCATATCAGTTCATTGTTCCCCGGAGTGATGATATCGATCACCAATATGCCTTCGTCGTATGTACTGACGCTGCCTCCGGTGCTGACGCCGAACCCGCCATAGCGGCCGTAAGTACCGATTCCAAATCCGACGCCCCCGCTAACGTCGTCTGTTTCAACTTTGGTGCGAACCGTGTACGCATAGTCGACATAAAAATCGGGGGTTTCCTTGGCAACCTTCTGGTAGCCTTTTTGGGAAAGGAAAACGTCTACGGCCGAACGAATACGATTGTGGAGTAATGGGTTGTCCACCCTCACATCACCGGTCTTTTTATGCGTCTCGGACTGCCAGCCGTAAGTTTTCAATCCTGAAAAATTTGTCTTTAGATCATAATCCTGGCTGACCTTGAGGCTGGAACATCCCATTAAAATTGACCATACTGCCAAAACTACGAACCAGCGATACTTTTGCACCCTTACCTCCCGATGACGAGTGTCTTTGGCCATGAAATTTTTCGGCTACTTTTGTTCGACGATACTTAACGAGAAACCATTTTAAAAAGATACCAGAAAATATATGCTATGTAAAGTTAACCGGATTAAGATTTCATTTGCTCGCGAATATAACCTCTGATGGAAATAACATTCACTGGCAATACGCTCTTGTATCAATTTTAAATCCATGTTGTTTTAATTTATCGGACAATTTACCCCCCGGCATCCGCCAATTGTTTTCGGTGAGACTTTATACAAAAAATGACTTTCCCGGAGCACTCCCAACAGAATCTCCCATTTGGACATATGTCTCAATGTCATTTCTCGTGTTTATACACAAATCCCTGTCAAGCTCTATTCTTTTTTTTTCAAACAGCAAAACGACCGTTGAGCCTCCCATTTCGAAGAATCCTTTACGATCGCCTTTGACAACCCGACGCCCCGGTCGGTACCTCTGTTGAATTGACCCCACGGTAAAGGCGCCGATTTCAACCATTGCGATCTGACCAAAGTGCTCGGAATCAACTATGGTTAGCATTCGATAGTTTTCCGAATAAAAGGGAATGAGCTTTCGGAGACTGTATGGGCCACTTGCATAGTACTTCCCCTTGATGGATTTCGCTTCACCTGGAACACCGGAATCCGGAAAATGGAAGTGATGATAATCCTTCAGGCCTAAACGGCTTACAAGCATAGAACCTTGACTAAATTTCTCCACAAGTGTTTCATCGCGCAAAAATGAACGGAGATTGAAAATACTACGCTTGATTCGGAATGTCATATCCGGATCAAGCGTTTGATAGGCAAGAATTTTACCGTCCACAGGTGCAATGCATGCATGAGGGTTTGGGTCAACGGGTCGCATTGAAAGATCAATTTCGCGCTTAAAAAAATCGTTGAAGCTCGAAAAGTCTTCGATCGAGCATATCAATTCATCCGCATTCACGTTCATCTTTTGGATAAAAGGCGCTACTTTTCTTCTACTGAACCGCCGATTGTGAAGCCATCCATATAGTTTGGAAAGATATTTTTGCCTGAAAACAAACGCGTTACTCAGGTTTCCCGCTCTGGAGTTGTATAGCCAGTGCAGAAAACCATCTGCATATACACGCTCTGTCTTCAGCATCCCATCCGTACGATCAAAATATTTGATTGAAAATCTATAGCTCATAACTTTAACTCGAAAAGCGTATATTCCCGGTTTGGTTTTTGTGCATGTTCTCCCAAAAGTTTATGGGCTCTATTTCCTTTGGCCATCAATGTAAAAATAACCGTCTCGTATCCCTTCTTCAGAATTTGGTGAATCATGAAAGAAGATATTGCGCGACCCAGACCGGATTTTTTCTTTTCTTCTTCAGGAGTAATACCGAGCAAATAAAAATTTATTCGATCTACATGCTGTCGATTGTAAATAAACTTCATTGTAGATAACAGATTGTCCTTTCCGTTCATCGATCGAACGGCATCTGAAAGTTCCAGAAGTGCCAATGCAAATCCTGCGATGACATTCTTTTCGTCGTAGATAAACGTAAAAAGCTCCGGGTGAAATGCATGGCGGGTTTTTTCAAACAGCCGCCGAAACTCTTTAAGAGAGATCGGCGTAAAGCCTGTAAAACCCTTGAAAGAATTTGTTAATACAGCGTGAAGATGATTCAAATCATCCATAAGTTGACTTACTTTTAGCTGTTTAAAGCGGTACCCCTTGTTCAGCAAATATGTGTAACGCCGTTCACCGAAAGCCGTCATTTTTTGCATAATTTTGCGACCCGTAACTTCTACAGAA
>JBFESJ010000081.1:0-14202 GCA_041548585.1 Desulfobacterales bacterium
AGACTACATACTGCATCGTTGACCGTCAATGGTAAAGCATATGTTCATTCCATCATTATTTTAAAAAGGACAATATGCAGATATCTTTATAGCTATTGTCAGAATAACATTCCGTTTCAGCCGCCGGATAATTTCGTTTAGGTCGGCAAGAACTTGCAAACAAAAGCGCGTAAAAGAGAACAGGGTCATGTCAAAGAGGCCGTGGAACATGGGGTTTACGCCTGCATTCTGGCGCCGTATGAGGAATGGGAAGTGCTGACCATGATCAGGAATGTTATCGCCAAAAAGAAATTGCGGGGCCGAAAGAAACTCGACAAAGATTGAGCGTTATAATTGGAATTCTGTCGGAAAAGATATATTTTTTGTATATACGAAGCTCATCCCTTGACCAATTTAACAACGACGATCAAAAGTAAAGCCAAAGGATAGGTGCTGGCCATGTTGAAAAGGGTCATGGCATAGAACGGTTCTTTGGTTCTATAAAGGAGTGAGGCGGGCAGCACAAAAAAGCAAACCCCTGTCGCCACTGCGGCTACCACAAAGGGAAATTCAAACGGAATCGGAGAGCTGTAAAACACAACCGCGGAAAGGATTGCCGCGGCAGTCAGAGATCCCAGAATAATAGCATTGGCAGGGTTAGGACCCAATCGAACCGGGATGGTTTTGGCGTCAAGACGCCGATCCTCTTCGATGTCTATCCAGTCATTGGGAACGTTTTGGCCACCGATTTCCCACAAAAACAACCATAGAAACAGCATCAACAGGAATACCGGCGAAGGGCTCGGGTCCACGGCAAATACACCGGCAATGGCGCCGGCCGTCTTAACCCCGCCACTGACCAGGGTACGAAGGTGAGTGACTTTGAGCAGAAGGCAGTAAATCGTCTCCAGGGAACAGCCGATAATAAAAATTAAAATGCAGACCGTGTTTAAATGGTAAGCGCCCAATATCGCCACAATTGACCAACCTGCGGTCCAGAGCAATCCTTCTGTAAAACTCAAATATCCCTGGGCCATGGGATGACGCACCATGGCGGCATCCAGGTCACATTCTCCGCCAAGACTTCCACAGAGTTTCAATTTTTCTTTATCCACACGATAATCGATGACATCGTTCAGGGCATAAACCGCCGTATACCCGGCAAACGTGGTAATCAGACCGATTAAAATTACTTCAAATGAGGGAAAGCGGCCGAGCCAGAGCAGCGCACCCAATGCGGGCGTGGCCATGTCCAGCAATCCGTGAGGCGTTCTGGAGAGGGCCCAGAAAAGTTTTATTTTAGAAAGACCGGTATAAGGGGGGGGCGGTTGTGTCATCTTTGTATCCAAATCCTGAGCAATCTTAACATATTAAGAACATTGGCAAAGTATTCTGCTGTCAAGGCCGCTTTTCATTAGCACGTAATCTGTCTTTGGGTCAAGGTATTACCATTCCCCGTTTCATATGGATTTCAAACCGTTCCACCAATAGAGAGCATGCCAGACAAAGGAGAAAGTACAACACCATCACCGCTATCCAAACCTCAAAGGTTAAAAAAGCCGCCGACATGAGTTCCATACCTTGAAACGTGAGTTCCTGGATAGAAAGTATTTTGGCCCCAATGATTTCCGATGCATGCCATTGCTTTTATGTCTCATTCCGATGTTTCATTATTAATATGATACATACCTGTCTCATAATACGAAGCCAGTCTCCTCTGTTCAGTGGTTCGGTGGATATAAAATTCAATGTTGGATCGTTACCGGGAGTCGATTCCTTTTTTAAAACATGATGGTGTATAATTTTGATTTGCTGTCATCGGTCAAGCGTAAGTGGCTATTTATCAACGAATATCGATGATCGTTTTTGTATGAAATTGTATGCGAGCCCTAAAATGTTTGCACGGATATGTTCAAAGGACAAGTAATAATTCATCCACATCACCCCATCGATCGATCATTAGATCGACGTAAACTTTTTGTGGCACATTAATTGCTAAATATGGGGTGGACAATAGCGAACATTTTCATTTGAGGTATATCATGATGAAATTAGATGATATTAAAAAGGATCAACACCTTATCAATGTTATAGACTGGGACATGACGCCGGAAGAAGCGGTCCGGCTCTATCTTGAATGGGGAAACAACTGGGCCGGCGGCAATTATGTTATTCGGTCCAAGGATGATACGGCGTATTATTTTGTGATCAGTACCTGGAAAGAGGCCCCGATTATCTATCTGATACAGAGAAATTCCGAGGAAGCGAAAGAACTGGCAGAGATCGACATTCCGGAAGTGCTGAAGAGACGGTATATTGAATATAACGGCAAGACCAAAGGGGTTTACTCCATTGATGGGGAAATAAAGGCGTGGCTCAAAAAAGAACTCGATTCTTAAATGTTAAGCTAAAGTTTGGACTCTTTTTTGTCGTTTCCGAAAATGAACATCGTAAAAACGCAATGATGTTTTAGGGGGTAAAGAATGGAGAAAAAAGTTCTGGCTGCCATGAAAAAGGCCGGTAAACCCGTAAGACCCGGCGAAGTGGCCAAAATGATCGGTGAAGAGAGCAAGGCGGTCTCAAAGGTCATTAGCGCTCTGAAAAAACAGGGCAAAGTGACATCCCCAAAAAGATGCTACTATGCACCCAGTGAATAAGCGCTCAAAGAGATTTTGCTTCAGGCAACAGCCCGTTTCGTAAGGAACGCCTATGTATAGGCGTTCCCCGGTTTGATGCCCACCAGCTTGAGTAATTTTGCCATAGGACAAAATCCGGTAAATGCCGATTGAAGAAGATTGGCGCCGACAAAAGCGGTGAACCATAGCCAGTAGTGGCTGTGAAAAACATACAAGATCAGGCTGATGAGCACCATGGCGCCGGCGAATCCAACAACGAAACGGTCGATATTCACGAAGACCTCCTTTTAAAGGCGAGATGATGAGTTATAACAAAATGTTACGGTGCATCGGGCTGTTTGTGGCAAATGCAGTCCCGATCTCCGCAATGACTGCAGATGTAGACCCCGTCTTTATTCCTGGCGTTTCTTTTTTTGTTTAAGATCATGTAAAATAATAAAATGACAAGTATTATGATGATGGCGAAAAATACAACTTCTTTCATTGTCTAACCTTTATCGAAAGATCGTGTGTTTAACAATTTAAATTTTTCCGCAGTCCAGCCTTTAAAAAACCAGGGAATGTGTTGGATGTTAAAATTCAAAAAAAGATCTTTATCGTTTGTATAATTATGCTTGTTTAAAATAAAAGATTGATTCTTTCAAGACAAACTGTAAAATAATAATATGGTTTCTGAACCAATGGCACCTTAAACGGGTTTGTATGGCAGGGATCGATGGCCAAAACCGTTAGTGCTGCGTATTTTTATAGTAAAATTAATATTCGTCGTTTCTTGAATCTATGAACTTTGACGGCTTCGTATACCGTCCAACTTCTGCGTTGCGCTGCATTCCTCATTATTGCGACGTACGATAAGTACGCCTCATTCCTCGGAATTTGCGCGCATATTTATCCCGCTAGATTTATGCGGGGTAATTTGAAACTTTTTACTTTGCCGTCGAATTTTGGCTTTTTACGAGTTTATCAATTTTGTGATACGTATGTAAAAAGCAGGATTACGAGAACGAAAAAAATTTAAAGGAGGGTGTTATGACGTTTGATTCTTTTGAAGACTTGATCGAATTCGCAATCGAAAAAGAAAGAGAAGCTTCAGCTTTTTATGCAGACCTGGCCGGGCAGACATCCTTTTCAGGGGTAAAAGAGGCGTTGTTGGAGATGTCGCAAGAAGAAAAAAAACACCAGACGATGCTGGAGAATCTGGGAAGCAACCAAGCGCTCGTGGAGGATTACAAATTCAAATGGATCCCGGATATGAAGCGCAGTGACTACATGGTTGAAATGAAATATGAAGACGGCATGAGTTATACGGACATCCTGCGCCTTGCCATGAAGCGGGAAGAGCAGGCATTGAAAATGTATAATGAACTTCAGAAGAAGGCCGACAATGAAGAGAATATCAAGCTTCTCAAAGTGCTCTGTCAGGAAGAGGCCAAACATAAACTGTTTTTAGAAGGTATTTACGATGACCATATGGCGGAGCAGGGAGACTAAAATTCCCATCGAGGGAAAACGCTTAATTAAACGCCATCCGCTGTCGAGTGTCGGTTTACCTTATCAATGAGATATAAACGCATAAGGTAAAACTTTCTTTCTATCACCTGAATACTGACCTCCTGGTCCCCCCTAATTGTGCTTTGGCACAATTAGGGGGCTACTTGAATAATCACTCATGGAACAACCGGTTCATTTTTATAACCACCAAGGCGAAAAACTTGCCGGTACGCTCCATTTGCCCGATCGGCGTGACGGATGCGGGGTGGTTTTTGGCCATTGTTTCACCTGCTCTAGGCATACCCTCATTATCCGTCAGGCCTCCAATGAACTGGCTTCGGAAGGCGTTTTGGCCTTGAGGTTCGACTTTTCCGGAAACGGACAGAGCGAGGGCGAATTTTCGGCGTCAAACTATTCCAAACAGATCGCCGAGATGCAGACCGCCGCCGACGTTATCGCTGAAAAAGGTGCCCGCTGGATCGGCCTTGCAGGGCATAGCATGGGAGCGGTCATCGCCGTTCTCACAGCAGCCCGAACCCGGAGCGTGAAGGCCGTATGTACGTTGGCCGGGCGGTTATCGGGTTTAAACGCCACCCATTTTTTCGGTAAAAAACAGCTAAAGGAACTTGAGGACACCGGCAGGGTTTCGTTCAGCAGTCGGGGCCGTTCATTACAACTTTCAACGGAATTTTTTGCAGACGCCAATCAGTATAATCTTCCGGAAACCGTAAAATCATTACGAACACCACTGATGGTTGTCCACGGTGATGCCGACGAAATCATTCCGGTTCAGGATGCGTATCTGGCCAAAACGTTGAATCCTGAATATACGGAGTTGGTCGTCATACCGGGTGCTGATCACATGTTCAGTGCCGAGATGCATCGTTCCCGGACCTCTAAATTGGTGGTGAAATGGTTTAAGGAACACCTCCATGGACCTCTCTGAAACCTTGAGTAAAAACTATATTGACTCGCAATACGAGCAATGGAAAGCCGATCCAAATTCGGTTTCCCGTGACTGGCGCTTCTTTTTTGAAGGCTTTGAAATGGGCCACGGAATGGATCGGGAGGCCGATGCCGTCTATGACGAAAAACAGGTTTTAAGACAATCCCGCGTGGAAGACCTTATCAGACGGTATCGTGAAGTCGGGCATTTGCTGGCCTGTCTCGATCCCCTTACGGCATGTCCCACGGATCATCCATTGTTGAACCTTTCCGAATTTGATCTCACTCTGGACGATCTGGACGAACAATTTTATGCAAAAAGCCTGATTGATAATAATCGCGCTTCATTAAAGAATATTATCAAAACGCTCAAAGAGATATACTGCCGTTCCATCGGCGTGGAGTTTATGCATCTGCAAGACCCTCAAGAGCGCAAGTGGCTTCAGGACCGGATGGAACCGGTGCGAAATCGATCCGATCTTAAGCCGGATGATAAACTCAGGATTATGGAAAAGCTTTATCGGGCCACCCTTTTCGAACAGTTTCTCCACAAAAAATATCTGGGCCAAACACGATTTTCACTCGAAGGCGCTGAAGCGGTCGTTCCCATGCTCGATGTTCTCGCCGACAGGGCTGAATCACAGGGGTGCCGGGAAATTATTTTAGGGATGGCCCATCGGGGTCGCTTGAACATTCAGGCAAACTTACTCAACAAGTCTTTTGAGGAAATTTTCACTGAATTTGAAAGCTGTTACGATCCGGATGAAGTCTTTGGCGCCGGGGATGTCAAATACCATAACGGGTATCTTGCAGATATAAAGACCCGCCGGGGTGAACCGCTGCGTTTCTTTCTGGTCAACAATCCCAGCCATTTGGAATCCGTCGATCCGGTGGTTCAAGGATTTGTGAGAGCACGTCAGGATATCCTGGGTGACGACAAAAAAAATGCAATTTTCCCCCTTCTTATCCATGGCGATGCCGCTTTTTCCGGACAGGGCGTGGTTACCGAAACCCTGAACATGTCGCAGCTGACCGGATACAAAACCGGTGGCACCATCCATCTGGTGATCAACAATCAGATCGGTTATACAACGCTTCCCGAACATGCCCGATCCACCCGCTATGCAACGGATGTGGCCAAGATGCTGATGGTTCCGATTTTTCACGTCCACGGCGAAGATCCGGAAGCCGTTGTTCACGTGGTCCGGCTTGCCGTGGATTACCGGAACACCTTCAACAAGGATGTGGTCATCGATGTCATCTGCTTTCGCAAGTATGGCCACAACGAAGGCGACGAGCCCTATTTTACACAGCCTAAGATGTATGAGCGGATTCGAAGCCGTCCCGTTTTAAACACGGTGTATTCCCAGAAACTGATAGCGCAGGGCCTTACCCGAAAAGCGGATGTGGATGGTCTGGAACAAAATATAAACAGTGAATTGGAAGATGCTCTGGAAATTGTTCGTTCCAGTGCCTGCATTTTTCCTCAAACCCGGTTTTATGAAAACTGGAAAAATTTTCACGGACGCTATACCCATGACCCGCTGGAAACGGGTGTTCCCGGGAAAAAACTCGTTGCCCTTGCCCGCAAGTTGAACGTGTTCCCGGCTGATTTTTCCGCGAATCCAAAATTGGTTCGCCTGTTGAAAAATCGGCTGGACAGTGTGGAAAATGGAAAAGGTATCGATTGGGCCAATGCAGAAGCGCTGGCCTTTGCCTCCCTGCTGGTAGAGGGCGACCCGATCCGTTTAAGCGGACAGGACACCGCACGCGGCACTTTCAGCCAGCGGCACAGTATTCTCATCGATACCAAAACCGGCGATGAATATACGCCGTTCAATGCGCTCGATAAGGACCAGTCGCCCTTTTCAGTCTATAACAGTCTGCTTTCCGAAGCCGGCGTTTTGGGTTTTGAATACGGCTACTCCATGGCACAACCCCGGGGGCTTGTGATTTGGGAAGCACAGTTCGGAGACTTTGCCAATAACGCCCAGTCGGTCATCGATCTATATATTATCAGCGGACAAACCAAATGGCAGCGTTTTAGCGGTTTGGTTTTGTTGCTCCCCCATGGTTGGGAAGGTCTGGGGCCTGAACATTCCAGCGCCCGTCTCGAGCGCTTTCTTCAGCTGTGTGCCCAAGACAACATCCAGGTCTGTAATCTCACCACGCCGGCGCAGTATTTTCACGTTCTCCGCCGTCAGGCGAAAAGCAGTTTTCGCAAGCCGTTAATTATCATGACGCCAAAAAGTCTTCTGCGCCATCCGCTGGTGGTCTCTGATTTAAAAGAAATGACGGCGGGTGCGTTCAAAGAAGTTCTTGAAGATCCGGACCCCGGTAAATCACTCCGCCGTATTCTTTTTTGCAGCGGCAAGATATATTATGAATTGGTTCAAAAACGCCGGGAAATGAAAAAGACCGATACCGCCATCGTTCGTCTGGAACAGTTCTATCCCTTTCCGGAAATGCAATTGAAAAACGTCATCCAAAAATACAAACGGGCCCGAAAATTTATTTGGGTCCAGGAAGAACCGGAAAACATGGGGGCATGGTTTTTTGTGCGTCCGCGTCTCGAAAAACTCGTTGGAAAACCACTGGAATATATCGGTCGAAACGCCGCGGCCAGCCCGGCAACAGGCTTCCCCGGTATCTATCGGAAAGAACAGGCCGCCGTGACAGAACAGGCGTTGGGAACCATGGGATAGATGCGGTGGTAATTGGTTTGGGACAATTTGTCGGCAAATTCCATTGAGTTTCAATCCGATGATTAAGGAGTAATCATGGAAATAGAGATCAGAATTCCGAGTGTGGGTGAATCGGTTCAGGAAGCGGTTCTTGTGCAGTGGTATAAAAAGGACGGTGATACGGTTCAGAAAGATGAGCCGATTTTTGTGGTTGAAACCGACAAGGTAACCCTGGAGATCGTTGCGGAAGCATCCGGGATTTTAAAAATCCTGGTCTTTGAAGGGGAGACGGTTTCCATCGGCACGACGGTCGGGTCCATTGTGACCGAAGCGGTCCCCGCCCCGGAACCGGTGCCCACGGAGAAGGTTGTGGCGGCGCCTTTGCCATCTCCTGAAGTGACGGAAGAACCCGTGCCGGTGGAAGTGCCGGTGGAACCGGAGCCGGAAGATCTACGGCCGATTCTGTCGCCTGCGGTTCGTCGGCTGGTCGCCGAGAAGAAGATCGATATATCCGGCATCAAAGGCACCGGCCCGGGGAACAGGATTACTAAGGGGGATGTGCTTCTTTACCTTGAACAGGCCCCCTCCGCTGCACCGGCCCTATCCCCGGCCCCTCCCGGCGTGGAAGATGCCGCCCCGGTGGTGCCTGAAACCCTGGCCAAACCGATTCCGTCCAAGATGGAAGACGTTACCCGAAAGCCCATGAGCCCGATTCGAAGGACGATTGCATCACGCCTTCTTCAAGCCAAGCACTCTACCGCCATGCTCACGACCTTTAACGAGATCGATATGACCCATACCATGGCCCTTCGTACACAATTCAAGGAGGCCTTTAAAGAAAAATACGGGGTTTCTTTGGGATTTATGTCTTTCTTTATCAAGGCCAGCGTCGAAGCGCTGAAAGAATTTCCGGAAATCAATGCATTTGTCGACGGCAATGATATTGTATACCACAATTATTATAATGTCGGCATTGCCATCGGTACAGGCAAAGGGCTGGTGGTGCCGGTCATTCGAAATGCCGACATGTTGAGTTTTGCCGAATTGGAACAGGCCATCGTTGACTTCGTGGATAAAATTAAAAACAACCGCCTTGAGCTGGCAGACCTCGAGGGCGGCACATTTACCATCACAAACGGCGGTGTTTTCGGTTCTCTGCTCAGTACGCCCATTTTAAATACGCCGCAAAGCGGTATTTTGGGGATGCACAAAATTGAAAAGCGACCCGTGGTTGTGGATGACGAAATAAACATCCGGCCCATGATGTATGTGGCATTGAGCTACGATCACCGTATCGTGGACGGCAGGGAAGCGGTCACATTTCTGGTGAGGATCAAAGAATGTATTGAAAATCCCGAAAGGATCATGATGGAGATATAACAATGGCGAAAAAAGAGATTTACGACCTTATTATTATCGGCAGCGGTCCAGGCGGGTATGTGGCGGCGGTTCGGGCGGCCCAGTTGGGACTGAAAACCGCGTGCATTGAAAAGGAGGCCCGTCTGGGCGGCGTTTGCCTGAATGTGGGCTGTATTCCGAGCAAAGCCCTGCTCGATTCCAGTGAATACTATCACCTGGCCAAGGATCACCTTGCCGACCATGGCATAAAAACCGGAAAATTGACCCTCGACCTTTCCGCAATGATGGCCCGTAAAGAACAGGTCGTTAAAGAATTGACCGGAAACGTCCGCAAACTTCTGGAAGGGAATAACATAGAAATTTTCAAAGGGACGGCCCGCCTTGCCGGAGAGGATCGCGTTGAACTTCGACAAATTACCGGTTCTGCCCGGAAAAAAACCGCCCAAAACCTTCAGGCGAAATCGATCATTCTGGCCACCGGAAGCACGCCGGTCCAGGTCCCGGGTCTTGAATTTGACGGAAAACGCATCGTCACTTCCACCGAGGCACTTGAGTTTAAAACGGTTCCCAAACATTTGGGCATTGTGGGTGGAGGCTACATCGGTCTTGAACTGGGATCCGTGTGGCTGCGTCTCGGCGCAAAGGTAACCGTGGTTGAAATGCTGCCTCAAATCGCATCTACTATGGACGGGCAGGTGGGCCGGACTCTGGACCGGATACTCAGAAAGCAGGGGATGGACATTCGTCTCAACACCCGGGTATCCGGCGCCAAAATTCAAAAAAACAGTGTTCGGGTGACCCTGGAAAATAAAGACAAAAAAGAGACCCTGTCCTGTGATCGACTGCTGGTTTCCGTGGGAAGACGACCCCTGACACAACATCTCGGCCTGGAAGACGTCGGTGTGAATACCGACACCAAAACCGGACATGTTCTGGTGGACGAATCTTTTCGCACCAACATTCCCACCGTCTATGCCATCGGAGATCTCATTCCCGGTCCCATGCTGGCTCACAAAGCGTCGGCCGAGGGTATCGCAGCCGTGGAATGCATCGCCGGGCTCCCCGGTGAAGTGAATTACGATGCCATCCCCGCGGTGGTGTACACCTGGCCGGAGGTGGCCAGTGTCGGTCTGACTGAAGAACAGGTTAAAGAGAGAAACATCCCCTTTTGTGTGGGCACGTATCCTTTCTCCGGTGCCGGGCGTGCCCGGTGTATGGGAGAGAAGGACGGCTTTGTCAAGCTCATCGCCCATTCCAAAACTGACCGAATTTTGGGTGTGCACATCATCGGGCCGCGAGCGGCTGATATGATTGCCGAATGTGTTCTGGCCATTGAATTCGGGGCAAGTTCCGAAGACATCGCCCGGACCGTTCACGGCCATCCGACCTTTGCCGAGGCGCTTCAGGAAGCGGCCATGGGGGTCCGGAAATGTTCGATTTATGCTTCCTGAAGAAATAGAGTTTTTTGTAATGCTTAAGCTTTTTAAAAGATTACCGCTTCAGGTATAATTTAATTTTTGCTGAAAGATCACGCCGAAGGCGGATAAACCCGCCCGAGGCGGACAAGACTCATGAATAAGAGCTCGTAATGAAAGAACCTTCTCGGGCTATTCATAAAAATTTCGTCGACAAAGAGTCAAATCGATTTTTGAAACATGCACTGAAGTTTTAGTGTAAGGATTTGGGTGAAACATCGACAAACCTGTAACGGACATTAAAAAAAACCGTTTTCATAAGTAAAATTATTCGTCGGATCTCTAATGCATAAAAGAAGGCTTTTTCAGAAGATTCCAAAAGGAGTATATCATGGCCGATTATGATTATGATATCGGTGTCATCGGCGGCGGCGCAGCGGGTCTGACCGTAACATCCGGGTCTGCACAGCTCGGCGCCAAGACGCTGCTCATTGAAAAGGAAAAAGAACTTGGCGGTGACTGCCTCCATTTTGGGTGCGTTCCAAGTAAAACGCTCATCAAAACCGCCCACGTTTACCATATGATGAAGACCGCCGAAAAATACGGACTTCCGAATGTCGACGTTCCTTCGGTCGATTTTAAAACGGTATCCGATAGAATCAAATCCGTAATCGGTGTCATTCAGAAGCACGATTCAGAAGAAAGATTCTGCAATCTCGGTGCAAAAGTGGAATTTGGAGAACCCGTATTTAAGGATGAACATAGCGTTCGTTTGAACGGAAAGACGGTTTCGGCAAAAAGCTGGGTGATTGCCACCGGATCTTCACCGTTTGTTCCCCCCATAAAGGGACTGGATACCATCGATTATATTACTAACAAAGAGATCTTTTACCTGGACCGGTTACCGAAATCGATGATTATTTTTGGCGGCGGTCCGATCGGGAGCGAGATGGGGCAGGCATTCAACCGTCTTGGGACCAAGGTTTATATCGTGGATCGTAGCGATCAGATTCTCGGAAAAGAAGATAAAGATATGGCCGATACGGTCAAACAGGTGATGGAATCTGAAGGGGTGGTCTTCCATTTAAATTCTTCCATTGAAGCCGTGAGGAATCTCGGCAATGAAAAAGAAGTGATCCTCAAGGACATGGAAGGCGAAACCGTCCGTCTGAACGCACAGACGATTCTGGTTGCGGTGGGAAGAACACCCAACATCCATGGGCTGGGACTGGAAGGTATCGGTATCAAGGTCAACCGAACCGGCATTGAAGTCGATAAGCGGTTGAGAACGAACCACAAGCACATTTACGCTGCCGGAGATGTGAACGGCGGCTTCCTGTTTACGCATGCAGCCGGATACGAGGGGGGAATTGTCGTCAGCAATGCCATCTTTCGTCTCCCCCGGAAAACAGATTACACTTATTTACCGTGGTGCACCTATACTGATCCTGAACTGGCGAGTATCGGAATGAACGAAAGATCCGCCAAGGCTGCGGGGATTGACTATTCCATCTGGGTCGAAGCGTTTAAGGACAATGACCGAAGCCTTGCCGAGGACGAAAAAATCGGAAAGATCAAAATGCTTCTGGATGAAAAAGAAAAACCCATCGGTGTCCAGATTGCCGGCCCTCATGCCGGGGATTTGGTTAGTGAATGGGTGGCGGTTCTAAACGGAAAAGTAAAACTTTCCACTTTGGCGGCGGCCGTGCATCCGTATCCGACCATCGGAGAGATCAATAAGAAGATTGCCGGAACGTTTTTTACACCAAAAATTTTTTCAGATAAGATTAAAAAAGGACTTAAATTCTTTTTCAATCTCAAAGGACGTGCGTGCGGCCCTGAAACCTGTGAAGAATAAGTAGAAAGGACATACAAAGATGGAGACATACTACACACCTGAAGATCTACCGAAGTTCGAGGAAATCGGAAAGAATTCGCCGGATCTGGCAAAGAAGTTTTTCGATTACTACGGCGCTGTATTTGCAGAAGGCGAACTCACGGAAAGGGAGAAATGTTTGATCGCTCTGGCCGTGGCCCATACCGTGCAGTGTCCTTACTGTATTGATGCATACACACAGGCATGCCTTGAAAAGGGCTCCAATCTTGAAGAAATGACAGAAGCCGTTCATGTTGCGGCGGTCATACGGGGCGGCTCATCGCTGGTGCACGGTGTTCAAATGCGAAATATTGCCGAAAAAATATCCATGTAAATCCCAGCCAACCTTTAAGGGTAAAAAAATGCCGAAAGATCGGACATTAACAAAAGACATTAAAGAACATCCCAAAGAACCCGGTGGTGTTGTGCCTTTTAGCCTTACCCTGTCTCGTCATGACCTGAAACTGGATCGGGAGGACACCCGGACACTGCAGGTTAACCTGGGATTTCTCTGCAACCAGACCTGCAGGCACTGTCATCTCAATGCAGGCCCGGATCGTAAAGAAAACATGGAGTTGGGAATCATCCACGAAGTCATATCCTATGCCCGAAGGGGCGGATTTGAAATCATCGATATCACCGGCGGCGCGCCTGAACTGAATCCTTATATAGAAACACTGATTGAAGGTGTCTCTGATTTTGCGCCCCGGATTATGTTTCGTTCGAATCTTTCGGTGTTAAATGATGGCAAAAGAGACCATCTTATGAAATTTTTGAGCGAAAAACGCGTGGTCATTGTGGCATCCTTTCCTTCTTTGAATGAAATTCAAACGGATTCACAACGGGGCGGCGGTATATTTCAAATGAGTATCGACGCATTGAAAAAACTGAACGGTTTGGGATACGGACATGAAGGCACCGGCCTCGAGCTGAATCTGGTATCCAATCCCACCGGCGCATTCCTCCCGCCGGATCAGGCCCAAACAGAAAAGAGATTCCGCCAGGTGCTGAAAAAAAAATGGGGAATTGTGTTTAACAATCTTTATAATTTTGCCAATGTGCCCCTGGGCAGATTCCGTCAATGGCTGGTCAGGACGGACAATTTGGACACATATATTAAAAAGCTCTATTCAAGCTTCAATGCCTGCGCGGTGGAAGGTTTGATGTGCCGGACCCTTGTCTCTGTCGCCTGGGACGGCTATCTTTACGATTGCGACTTTAATATCGCCCGGGGGATTTTTATGGGCGGGCACAAAGTCCACGTTTCTGAAATGCCGGGAGCTCCGGAACCCGGCAGTCATATTGCGACGGCCGACCACTGCTACACCTGCACCGCAGGGACGGGATTTACGTGAGGGGGGTCTATTGACACCTGAGGTTCAGAATAAAACGCTATCTATATCAAAGTTTGATCGCTTCAAATATAATTAACTCAGGAGTTGGGGTGTTTTTTTGATTAAATCGCTCTATGGATAATGCTTTTTTTCAAACCGTGTAAACTTGTGGTTAAAGGATCGTAAAGAAACAACAGAACCCAATATAAAAACAATGGGTCCGTCTTAAAACGGAGACTTTCTATCTATCGAAATGTTCCAGTACGCATCTGTTTTTTCTAACGATCCCTAAACCACTCAAACAGTACACGCTTTTCAAAATAGATGATCCATTCCGCTCTCTCCGGGCTGTAGACACCACGGGTCGAAAACCGGGCTGGAAGTGGAGCTGAAGGCTGATATATGTGTGTTGAAGCTTTTACGGGGTGTGCTTTCTCGTGTAACGATATTGGCGGAGTGGCTTCGTCATTTCAATGATTTAGC